>JBEPWC010000012.1:0-16784 GCA_041642615.1 Sulfurimonas sp.
CCCTACGGGCACTATAGCAGATAAGCTACTGCTTCGTTAAAACCACTTGAAGCTACTAGTAGCTCCTGCGTAGTTTCGCCTCACATTAGCATATCTGCTATAGTGCTGAGATATCATAGGGCTTTTAGAGGTGCCCTAAAAAAAGGCGGGTGACGTTTTGAGTTATATAGGTTTTTTGATCTTTTCACCTTTTTTATTTGCGTTAGTATTATTATTTGCTGGTATAAAGTTAAGAAACCTACTGACTTTAATCTTTATTGGATCTTTAGCTTTAACTTCTATATATACTTTTTTTCAAAATCCAGTTTATGAATTGACACTTTCTTATGAAGTTCATATCCTTCTTTATATTTTAGATTTTGTTTTACTCCTATACTTTTTATATGAGGGTATTAAGTATAAAAGCAAATTAGTATATCTTCTTGCATTCTTTCAGGTCATACTATATACCGCTGTTGTATACATATCGCCACAAAATCATGGTGCTGATTTTGTAAGTGATGAATTGTCGCGTTTAATGTATTTAGTTGTAAATATTGTTGGTGGTGCTATTATTATCTATGCACTTGAGTATATAAAATCAGAAGAGTTCTCAGAATTTAAAAAGAGTTTTTTTATAGCAGCACTAGTTTTCTTTTTAGGTGTTATGAATGCCATAGTTACAACTAACAACATTGAGATCTTCTTTTTACTTTTTGAGCTTACAACACTTTGTTCATATATATTGATCCGTTATCGTGGTGATAAAGTAGCTGTTAAAAACTCACTCAGAGCTTTGTGGATGAACCAAGTTGGTGGGGTAGCTATTTTATTAGCTTTAGTTTTTTCGATCACCGCTTATAATACGATCTACTTTAGTGAGCTTTTAAAAGTTGTTGATGAGAGTTTTTTAATCCCTGTGATCTTTTTAGTAATAGCAGCTTATGTAAAAGGTGCAGCATTTCCATTTCAAAATTGGCTACTTGGTGCCATGGTAGCTCCAACTCCAGTTAGTGCAATTCTACACAGTGCTACTATGGTAAAGATAGCTCCATTTTTGATCCTTAAACTCTCAGACTCTTTTAGTCCAAGTTTAAGTTTTATGATCTCTTTATTTGGGATCTTTGTTTTTGTAGGTGCATCTGCTATGGCACTAAGTCGTGACTTTTTTAAAGAGATCCTTGGTCTCTCAACTATAGCACTTCTCTCACTAATGATCGCACTCTCAGCTATGGGAAGCGATGAAGCAAGATATGCGGCGATGCTTATTTTGGTTTTTCATGCTATCTCAAAAGCTCTGCTTTTTTTACAAGCTGGAATACTCGAGAAAAACTATCATCTAAAGTATATTAGTGAGATAGATACACTAGTTGACAAAGCACCAAGGACACTATTTTTTATAGTGATCGGCTTTGCCTCTTTAACACTTCCACCATTTGGTGCTTTTTTAGGAAAGTTTTTAGCTATAGAAGCAGTTACTAAAATGATCTCTTACAACCCATTATATATCTTTGTATTTTTAGGTCTGATCATAGGTAGTGTTCTAATGGTTATTTTGTATTTTAAAGTGGTGACAAAACTCTTAAGTAAAGATCCTTTTAGAAAAACTCCAAAAGAGACTTTGGCTTTTAAGTATACACTTAGCTCAAATATCTTGTTTATATCGCTGATCACAGGTGTGTTTGTGGTGAGTGGATTTAGCATGTTTGAGATCATAATCCCGCTCTTTTTAATTTTCTTAGCACCAATCTTATTTAGATTTATAAACTTTAAAAATGCCCAACGGGTAAATGAATACAACTGTGGAGAAAAGGGTGAGTTTGAAGTTGGTGTATTTAACTACTCAATGAGTTCAAAGACCATTGAGTATATTAGTTATATAGCTGTTATTATGATAGCTATCCACCTTCTTTTTGGAGGTGCACTGTGATCATAGAGATTATTTTAATACTTTTAGCACCTTTTGCAGGTGGGCTTATTTATGGACTTGAGCGGGTAGTAAGAGCTAGGATGCAAAACCGCCAAGGACCACCACTACTTCAACCATTTTACGATATGTTTAAGCTAATAGAGAAGCGATCATCAATTGTTCATCCGATGCATATCATTTTAGCACTTCTTCATTTCATAACTCTTTGGGCAGTTGTAGCACTTATAATACTAGGAGCAAACTTTTTATATGTGATCTTCTTACACCTCCTAGCTACTATGTTTTTGATCTTAGCGGGTTTTAGTGTAAGATCTATCTACTCACACATCGGTTCTAACCGTGAGCTTATAGCTATGCTTGCATATGAGCCTATTTTTATCTTAATAGCTACCGGATTTTACTTAGTAAATGGCTCATATGATATATCTTTAATACGCTCAAATGATACACAGATCATAACGATGTTTTTACTCTTTTTAGCCTTTTTACTAACTATACCACTGAAGCTAAAAAAATCTCCATTTGATGGGTGTGAAGCCCATCAGGAGATCGTAGGTGGTGTTGAGATTGAGTACAGTGGTGTGTACTTTGAGATCCTTTACATGGCAAAATGGATTGAGTATATTTTTGTATACTTGCTACTTTTACTTTTTGCCGGAAATAGTTTGATCTTAGGGGTTGTTTTAACAACTGGTGTCTTTTTAGTTGTAAACTTAGTAGATAACTCAACAGCAAGGGTAAATATGCCCCAGGCTATAAAGATCATAATGGGATTTGGGCTAACACTTAGTGTTTTAAATATATTAGGATTAGTTTATGTTTGATCTTGTAAAGTACAGAAAAAAATCACCTTGGATACTGCACTACAACGCTGGAAGTTGTAACGGTTGTGACATTGAGATCTTAGCTAGTCTCTCACCTAAGTATGATCTTGAACGCTTTGGTGTGATCAATAGTGGAAATCCTAAACAATCAGATATTTTTTTAGTAACAGGACCCGTAACATACCGCTCTCGTGAGAGACTAGTGGAGCTTTACACTCAGATGCCAACCCCTAAAGTTGTGATCGCAGTAGGAAGCTGTACATGTACAGGTGGTGTTTTTCGTGAGATGTATAATGTTGAAGATGGGATTGACAGGTATATACCAGTAGATGTATATATCCCCGGATGTGCAGCTACTCCGGAGCTAATTATAGACGGGGTTGTAAAGGCTCTTGAGATTTTAGAGAAAAAAACAAAAGAGTTTGAAGATGCAAAAAAACTCTATGAAAAACCCGAAGTTGTCGATGGGGTTACAAGTTTTAGACAAAGTGCTTTAAAGGTGGGTGAAGATGAAAAAAGTTGAAGTTACACTAAAAAATGTAGTTAATGTGATCCGTGAATTTTACAAACCTACAAAACATCATTTTTTAACTCTTAACGGTTTAGCTATCGATGAAAACACAACTGAGATCCAGTGGATCTTTTCAAAGTATAACTCACAAGATCATATAACTGTTTTTTACACTAACGTAAAAGAGGATGATCTTATCCCCTCTATCACACAGATCATACCCTCAGCTATCATATCTCAACGTGAGATTGTAGATATGTTTGGTTTAAAAGTAGAAGACTCACAGAGTGGACTCTACTTAGATGAAGATTCACTACAAAAACCACTATCGTTTGGATGTGCACTATGAGTAAAAAAACTATAAATATCCCACTAGGATCACAACATATCTCACTGCTTGAGCCGATTCGTTTCAAGTTTACATGTGAAAATGAAACAATAGTGGGGATAGACAGCGATGTTGGTTTTGTTCACCGTGGAGTTGAGAAGGCATGTTCAAGTAAGTTTAAATTTGATGCTGTACCTTACGTAGTAGCGAGAGTATGTGGACTTTGTGCTATTACACACTCACTCTCATATAGCATGGCAGTAGAATCACTCCTAGAGGGTGAGATCACTCAAAGGGCTCAGTATTTAAGAGTGCTTATGGTTGAACTTGACAGGATCCATTCACATATGTTGTGTCTCTCACACGTTAGTGAAAATGCTGGTTTTGAAGCTATGTTTATGCGGATCATGGGTGATCGCGAGGCTGTTATGGATCTGCAAGAGGTTCTTAGTGGAAACCGTGTTCAGTTTGACTATGTAAGTATTGGTGGGGTTAACCGCGATATTGAGAGTGGAGTGGCTGGTAAAGTTAAAGAGACTCTAAGTGATCTTAGAAAAAAAGTAGAGGGCTACATAGAGGAGTTTGAAAACAACTGGAGTCTCTCTTTACGTTACAAAGGGATCGGTGTTTTAAGTAAAGAGGAAGCTTATAACTACAATGCCATAGGACCATTAGCACGGGCTTCTGGGATTGTTACAGATGTAAGGGCTGAGAGCTCGTACCTACCATATGCAGATATAGGGTTTGAGATGGTAGTTAAAGAGGGTGGCGATATATATGCTAGAAATATGGTTCGTCTGTATGAGATGCTAAACTCTATAACTATGTGTGAAAATATCATAGATGCGATGCCTGAAGGTGATGTCTTTACAAAGTTAAAAGGTAAGCCTGAGGGTGAGATTATAACACGCCTTGAAGCCCCACGCGGGGAGCTTATGTACTATGTAAAGGGGAGTAAAAAACCGATCTTAGATCGTGTGAGGATCAAAACACCCACTTTTTCATCGATCCCTGCGTTTATGCATATATTTGAGGGTGAGCAGTATGCAAATGCTCCGGCTATTTTAGCCTCATTTGATCCATGTATGTCGTGTACAGCAAAATAAGGTGCTACCATGTTAGAGTCACTAAAAAAAGCATTCACAAATATTTTTAAAAAGCCTCAAACGATCTCTTATCCACAAGAGGAGAACAAAAAGCCAAAAGATTACAGAGGTTTGATCGAGTATGGTGAAGAGGCTTGTATATACTGCTTAAAATGTGAAAAAGCTTGTCCACCTGGAGCTATACTTTTTGTACCAACAGATAATCCTAGCGATAATGAAAAAAACAAAAAAAGCCAAAAGTATGAGTACAATCCATGGCTTTGTATCTACTGTGGAGAGTGTGTAAGAGCCTGTCCTAAACCAGAGGAAGCTCTTTGGCAGAGTGAGAAAAAACCAGGTATAGCTACCAAAGAAGATAGGGTGAATGATGGTTGGTTTGAGATGGAAGCTTTAAAGAAAGTATGATGTGATTATAAAATTATGGTTGCAACCGTAGTTTTTGGTAATTTTTTATAGTTTAGTCAACAAAAGTGTGTGATATAATAAGTTTAAAAATAAAGGTTCTATAAAATGTGTGCAGATTGTGGTTGTAGTATAACAGATAGTGTAGGGGGTCATACCCATGGAAGTAGCGATGAGCATCAGAGAACTCATGCACATCTTCATGATAACCCCCAGTTAAATGATAAAAAAACTATAGATGTGATCACAAAGATCTTAGATAAAAATGATCATGAGGCTGAACATAACCGTGCCCATTTTGAAAAAAAAGGCGTTTTGAGCATCAATCTTATGAGTAGCCCAGGAAGTGGTAAGACAACACTTTTAGAGCATTTAGCTGATGTGGCTGATTTTAAGTTTGGTGTAGTTGAGGGTGATCTAGAAACCAGTCGTGATGCAGATAGACTAATAGCAAAAGGGATCGAAGCTCATCAGATCCAAACAGGCTCAGCGTGTCACTTGGACGCTTTTATGGTCCATAAAGCTCTTCACCATATGGATCTAGACAAAATAGATGTATGTTTTGTAGAAAATGTAGGTAACCTTGTGTGCCCAGCTTCTTATGATGTGGGAAGCCATCTAAATGTAGTACTTGTTTCAGTTCCAGAGGGTGAAGACAAAATAGCAAAATACCCTGTTATGTTTCGTCAAGCTGATCTGATCCTCTTTACAAAAACCGATCTACTGCCATACTTTGAGTACGATATGGAAAAAGAAAAAGAGGTAGCCCGAAAGCTAAAACCAAATGTTGATATACTCGAAGTCAACACAAAAGATGAAGATTCACTAAAGCGTGTAGCTAAGTGGATCAAGTTTAAGATGGAGATGCGATAATGTGCCTCTCAATCCCAAGCAAAGTTGTAAAGATAGATAAAGAGAAAAATACGGCTACAGTCGATACCATGGGTATAAAACGTGATGCATCGCTTGATCTGATGGCTGAGGGTGATATAGAGGTTGGTGATTATGTACTTTTGCACATTGGTTTTATTATGAATAAGATAGATGAAGAGGATGCCCTCTCATCAATAGATACATATAAAGAGCTAATAGAGTTAATGGATGAAGAGGAAAACAGGACTGTTTAATGGGTTTGGAACTTAAAAATCTATATGATGATTTTAGAGATGCTGATACTATAAAAGCATATGAAAGGATCATAAAAGAGGATGCAAAAAAGCTCTCAAAACCTATAAATATAATGGAAGTTTGCGGCGGTCACACCCACACTATAATGAAGTACGGAATCCCTCAACTTTTACCAAAAAACATAAACTTTATCCATGGTCCGGGATGCCCTGTTTGTATAATGCCAAAAGAGAGGGTAGATCACGCATATGTTTTGGCAATGCAAAATGATGTGATCCTTGTAACACTTGGCGATATGATCAAAGTCCCTGGAAGCAATGGAAGTCTGCAAGATGCAAGAAGTAAGGGTGGCGATGTTCGTTTTGTGTACTCACCTATGGAGTGTTTGAAAATAGCAGATGAAAATCCAGATAAAAAGATAATCTTTTTTGCGATCGGCTTTGAGACTACTACCCCTATGACTGCTGCTTTGATCGATGCAGTTGTAAAAAAAGATATAAAAAATATATATTTTCATATAAACCATGTAACAGTTCCCGAAGCAATGAGACTTTTGATTAAAGATAAAAACTCTAAAATAGATGCATTTTTGGGACCATCACATGTAAGTGTGATCACGGGAAGTAAGATCTATGAAGAGTTTCCAAAAGAGTTTAAAAAGCCAGTTGTAGTTTCAGGGTTTGAGCCTGTTGATGTTATGGACTCTATTAGTATGATTGTAAAACAGTTTATAGAAAATAGGTGTGAGTTAGAGATCGAATATAAAAGACTAGTAGACCATGATGGAAATATAAAAGCTCAAAGTCTAAATAATAAATATTTTGAAAAAAGAGAGTATTTTAAATGGCGTGGACTTGGAAATATCTCTGGTTCGGCTTTGAAGTTAAAAGATGAATTCAAAAGTTATGATGCAGAGGTTATTTATAAAGATATACTCCCATCAAAAGAGATAGATGATCATAAGCTTTGTATCTGTGGAGATATACTAAAAGGCTTAGCAAATCCACCAGAGTGCAGTATTTTTGGAACTGTATGTAAACCATCAAGTCCAGTAGGAAGTTGCATGGTAAGTAGTGAAGGTGCGTGTGCCGCTTACTATAAATATGGGAGTATGTTATGAAAAAACTCTATATCATAAGACATGCAAAATCATCATGGAATAATATGGAGATTGATGATTTTCATAGGGGTTTAAATAAAAGAGGTCGTTTAAATGCCCCTATGATGGCAGAGCGTTTAAAGAAAAGGAATGTTATTCCAGATATTATTTTGTCTTCAAGTGCTTCTCGTGCTAAAAAAACTGCCAAGATCATAGCTGATGGTATAGGGTATTCTAAAAAGATAAAATTTAATGATGAACTCTATGATGTACTACCAAGTGTTTTACATAGGAAGATTAAAAGCATAAAAAACAAACATACAAAAGCTTTTTTAATCGGTCACAACCCTGAGTTAAATATGATAGCCGAAGATTTTGTAGATTTTAATCAGAATATTGTAACATGTGGAATTTTAGAGATAGAGTTTGATTGTGATAGTTGGAGGGAGATTTGCAAAGATAATGCTAGGTTCATCTCTTATGATTATCCTAAAAAAAAGCTAGAGGAGTAGTTATGCAGTACAGATATATAGGTAAGACAGGTTTACGTGTAACCCCTATATGTTTAGGGACTATGAGTTTTGGTTCATGGAGCGATGAAAAAGAATCTTTTAAGATCATGGATAAAGCAGTTGATTTTGGGATAAACTTTTTTGACACAGCTGAGCTTTACCCAGTCCCACCAAAAGCTGAGTATGCAGGTGAAACTGAGAAGATCATAGGAAAATGGCTAAAAGGCAGACAAAGAGAAAACCTGATCATTGCTTCAAAAGTAGCGGGAGCTGCAAGTGGATGGTTTGTCCCACCGGTTCGTAATGGTATGACAGCGATAGATAGTTTTCATATTAAGAGTGCGATCGAGGGGAGTTTAAAACGTTTGGGGACTGAGTATATAGATCTTTATCAGATGCACTGGCCAGATACTGTAGTTCCGATCGAGGAGTCGCTTAAAGCTTTTGATGAGCTGGTAAAAGAGGGTAAGGTCAGATACTTAGGCAGCTCAAACGACACCGCATATGGTTTGACAAAAGCAATAGAGAGCTCAAAAAGGCTTAATCTTACAAGGTTTGAATCTATCCAAAATAACTTTTCATTAAACAATCCAAGATTTTTAGATGAGTTAGCAGAGGTATGTAAAAAAGAAGATATATCTCTTCTCCCATACTCACCAATAGCAGGGGGAGTTTTAAGTGGAAAATACAATGCTAAGTTTTTACCAGACAATTCAAGATTTTCAACATACTTAAAAAGTGATAACCCCCGAATCAAAGCCCAAGGCACAAGGTTTGTAAGTAAAAAAACATTAGCATCAACTGCAAAATATTTAGAGGTTGCTAAAAAACTGGGTATTTCACCCGTAACTCTTGCAGTAGCTTACTCAAAACACTTTGATTTTGTAGCATCTACGATCATAGGTGCAAGAGGTGCAGATCAGCTAGATGAATCTTTTGCTGCAATAGATTTGGAACTTAGTGATGAAACAATGAAAGAGATACAAGATATTCAAAGCGAGATCATGTACCCGATGGGGTAATTAGCATCATATATTTATAAAAGTGTTAACAAAAGTAAGATAAGATGTATTTTATAAAATTAAAAGGAGATGGTTATGGCACATGAAGGTTTTCACGAAGATCCAAAAGAGTTATCCAGTTTTGCAAAGGATTATCACAGAATGATTCAAAGTACTATGGAGGAGTTAGAAGCTGTTGATTGGTACAATCAAAGAGCAGAGTGTGCAACTGATCCTGAGGCAAAAGCGATCATGGAACACAACCGTGATGAGGAGATAGAGCATGCTTGTATGGGGATAGAGTGGCTTAGAAAAAATTCTCCTGTTTGGAATGAGATGCTTAGAGAGTTTTTGTTTAAAGATGGCGATGTAGTAGGTAGTGAACAAGCTATGACAGGTGGTGGCGAAGAAGGTTCTAAGCCAAAATCTGGAACTCTAAATATTGGTAACAATAAAAAATAAAGGAGAGGATTATGGAGATATTAAATAGAACTAATGCACCTTTTTCAAGTGCAGTTTGGTCTGTAATAGACGAGAGTATGTCGGAGTTTTTATCAAAAAGACTAAGCTTAAGAGGGGTTGTTGACTTTAAAGATCAATATGCTTATGACACAGATGCTGTATCTACAAAACAGCTTAAAAAACTTAGTGACAAAAAAGGTCTTAGCATCTCTATCAGAGAGCCAATCAAAATGGTAGAGATCAAAAAAACTTTTACACTAAGCAATGATGCAATAGAGCAGATAAAGCGTGGTGTTGATGATTTTGAAGATGAGGAGTTAGCAAATGCTGCAAATGAGTTTGCTACAGTTGAGAATAATATGATCTTAGAGGGCTTAAAAGAAGCAGGTTTTTCAGGGATAGCCAACCATTCAGAAGTAAAAAACATGGATGTAAAGTCGATTAAAGATATTTTATCGAGTGTGGCAAAATCTCTGGGGATTTTCAATAAAGAGTTTGTTGATGGTAATTTTAAACTTGTCCTCTCTAGTTCAACTATGGCAAAACTACATACAGAGTTTTTTGATGGGATCAGTGTTAAAACAAAACTTGATGATATTTTAGGCTCAGGTGCTATAGTTATAAATGAAGATATAGGTGATGATAGAGCTATGATCATATCACAAAGAGGCGGAGACTTTGAGTTTTATAGTGGTCTTGATCTCTCAGTGGGTTTTGAAAAAGTAAATAAAGATAGCGTAGAGCTCTTTTTGATCCAAACTTGTGCGTTAAGAGTTGTAGGACCTGAAGCAGCAATTGTTTTTAATCTTAAGTAGCAATGGTAACATTAGCTCAAGGAAATGGCGGAGTAGAAAACAATGAGTTGATCTCAAAAGTTTTTTACAAAGCATTTGACAATGAGATCTTAGCCAAAAGTGAAGATGCTGCAGTTATTCAAGATGGTTCACTAGCATTTTCGACCGATAGCTTTACAGTAAGCCCTCTGTTTTTTTCAGGTGGCGACATTGGTAAGCTAGCGGTTTGTGGGACGTGTAACGATCTTGCTATGATGGGTGCAAAGCCCAAGTACCTTACATGTAGTGTGATCATAGAGGAGGGTTTTGAAATAACTCTTTTGGAAAGTATTGTAGAGTCTATGAAAAAAGAGCTTGAAATAAATGGTGCTTTAGTCGTTGGTGGTGACACAAAAGTTATGCCCAAAGGTAGTGTCGATAAAATAATTATAAACACAACTGGTATAGGTGAGATAAAACAAAACTCCATAAGCTCAAATAAGATCACAAAAGATGATGTGATCTTGGTAAATAGAGATATAGGGACTCATGGGGCTACGATATATATAGCTCGTGAAGGTATAGAGATGGATTCAAACCTTAAAAGTGATTGCACATCTTTATATCCACAAGTTCAAGCTTTAATAGATGCAGGTATACAGATCACAGCTATGCGTGATGCTACACGTGGTGGTGTTGGAGCTGTTTTAAATGAGTGGGCGAAACAATCGAATATATGTGTAGAGGTTAAAGAAGATTCTATCCCTATTAGTGATGAGGTAAAAGGTGTATGTGAGATACTTGGCTTTGAAGCTACATCTTTAGCAAATGAAGGTACTTTTTTGCTAGCTGTTAAAAAAGCGGATCAAGATAAAGCACTAGAGATTTTAAAAGGTTTTAAAGACAACTCTCTTGCTTCTTATATAGCTGATATAACAGATCAGTACCCAAAAAAAGTTATATTAAAAAGTTCATGGGGTACTAAGAGGTTTTTAGACACACCAACCGGTGAGCTTCTACCTAGGATCTGTTAGATGCATGAGTACTCGATAGTCCAGTCACTAATAGATAGCTGTGAAGTTTATGCAAAACAAAACAATGCATCAAAAGTTACAAAAGTTGTAGTAAAAATAGGTGTTATGAGTGGAGTTGAAGCAGAACTACTACAAAGAGCGTTTGATACTTTTAAGGAGCAAACTATATGTCATGAAGCTGATTTTGTGATCAATGCTCAAAAAGTAAAAGTTTTTTGCAATAGTTGTGAAAAAGAAAATGAATTAGAAAAGTTAGAATACTTATGCCCTAGTTGTAGTAGTGAAAACCTAAAAATAATTGATGGTGAAGAGATGTACTTGATGCAACTTGAGGTGCAATAATAAAAGTTAGAATTCAAGTTAAATAAAACTTAAAGCTTCTTTGGATATAATTCCACACTTTATTTAAAATAGAATTATGAATTGACAAGGAATTGTAATGTACGCAATTATCAAAAACGGTGGTAAGCAATATAAGGTTCAAGAGGGAGATATATTATCTTTAGATAAAATGTCACTAGAGCCAAAAACCACTTTCGATATAGAAGAAGTTCTTGCAGTTAACGCTGGTGAGCTTAAAGTTGGAGCTCCATTTGTGGATGGTGCTAAAGTTACTGCTGAGGTTATTAACGAAGGTCGTGATAAGAAAGTTGTTATTTTCAAAAAACGTCGTCGTAAAGACTCTAAAGTTAAAAGAGGTTTCAGAAGAGACTTCACTCGTGTTCGTATCACGAAAATAGCTGCATAAGCTAAATATTTAGTTAAGAAAATTAAGGAGATATAAGATGGCACATAAGAAAGGTCAAGGTAGTACACAGAATAATCGTGATTCAGCTGGTAGAAGACTTGGTGTTAAGAAATTTGGTGGTGAGTCAGTAATAGCTGGTAACATCATTATCCGTCAGCGTGGAACTAAAATCCACCCAGGTGAAAATGTTGGTATGGGTAAAGATCATACGATTTTTGCTTTAGTTGATGGTGAAGTTAAATTTGAACGTAAAGATAAAAAGCGTCAAAAAGTTTCAATCGTTCCTGCTGCATAATTCTTCATTTCTTGGATGTGGGGTTTAACCTCACCATTTGGTACGGCTTAAGCCGTACATCCTAAAATCTCACAATTTATTAAAAATTTTTCAAAGATATATTCGGATATAATACCGATTCCTGAGCATTACTCAGAGAACTTACATAAGCTATTATTAAGCTAAAGTAAAACAATAAGGAAAGCATTTGTTCACAGATAGTGTCGAATTAAAAGTTAGTTCAGGTAAAGGTGGTCCAGGTTGTGTTTCCTTTCGTCGTGAAAAGTTTGTACTAAACGGTGGTCCAAATGGCGGTGATGGCGGTAAGGGTGGAGATGTTTACTTTAGATGTGACAACAACACACATACCCTCTCAGCTTTTCAGCGTAAAATGCATATAAAAGCAGACAATGGAATGCCAGGTGAGGGTTCAAATATGACCGGAAAGTCTGGAAAGAAAAAAGTTATAGTAGTGCCACCTGGTACTCAGATCATAGATATGCAAAGTGGTGAAGTTCTTTTTGATATGCTAAAAGATGGCCAGGAGGAGAAGTTTCTAGAGGGTGGTAAAGGTGGACTTGGAAACACTCACTTTAAAAGCTCAACAAAACAACGCCCAACTTATGCTCAACCTGGTCAAAAGGGTGAGACAAGAGAGATCAAACTAGACCTTAAGCTAATCGCAGATGTTGGACTTGTTGGTTTTCCAAATGTTGGAAAATCAACCCTGATCTCAACAGTTTCAAATGCACGTCCAGAGATAGCAAACTATGAGTTTACAACACTTACACCAAAACTTGGTCAAGTAAACATTGGTGATTATGAATCTTTTATTATGGCTGATATTCCAGGTATTATTGGTGGAGCTCATGAGGGGAAAGGGCTTGGTATAAAGTTTTTACGCCATATTGAGCGTACTAAAACTTTACTTTTTATGGTTGATTTAGCATCATATAGAGATTTAAAAGAGCAGATAGAGGTTTTAAGAGATGAAGTAGCTTCATTTTCCCAAAAACTAGGGGTTTCAAAATATGCTATAGCACTAACTCGTACAGATATTATACCGCCTGATGAACTAAATGACTTAGTTCAAAGCTTTTTAGATATAGTTGGGGTTAAAGCAAACTCAAAAAGTGATTTCAATTTTGATGAGAGTATCCCATACTTTGTTCAAGATAGTGCTGATGAGACTTTAGGTTTTGATAAAACAAAACCATATTTTGTAGCAGCTATTTCTTCAGCTACAAATAAAAATATAGAACCTTTAAAGCATGCTCTATTTACCCTTGTTCAAAGTGATAGAAAGTAGATAGTTATGCGTGTTATTTTTATGGGGACACCCGATTATGCAGAGGCTATTTTAGCCAAACTTATCGAGGTAGAAGATATCGATGTTGTTGCAGTTTATACTCAGCCAGATAAACCAGTTGGGCGTAAAAAAGTTTTAACTCCACCTGTTGTAAAAACTTTGGCTAATGAGCATAATATAGATGTTTATCAGCCAAATAGACTTCGTGATCAAGATGTGGTGGATGAGCTTTTAAAGATTGAGTGTGATTATATAGTAGTAGCTGCATATGGTCAGATCCTCCCAAAACAGATCCTTGATCACGCACCTTGTATAAATCTTCATGCATCGATCCTTCCACATTACCGTGGTGCAAGTCCAATCCAACAATCACTATTAAACAATGATGCAAAAACCGGTGTAACAGCGATGCTTATGGATGAGGGATTAGATACTGGAGATATCATAAAGATTCAAGAGTTTGATATCCCAAGAGATATGATTGTAGGTGAACTATTTGATGCACTTACTAAAATCGCTACAGAATTGTGTGTAGATGTACTAAAAAACTTCAACTTATATACACCAGTTAAACAAGATAGCTCATATGCTACACATTGTGGTAAAGTTACAAAATCTGATGGATTAGTTGAGTTTGATGATGCATATACACTCTATAATAAATACCGAGCATACACACCATGGCCTGGAATATACTTGGCTGATGGACTAAAGTTAAAAAAGATCTCACTAGTTGACTCTAAAAAGGATGGTAAAGCTGCTCAGATAGTATCTATAGACCATGACAGTATAGATGTCGCATGTGCCAAAGGTATTGTAAGGATATATAAAGTTCAACCAAGCTCTAAAAAAGAGATGGATGTTTTATCATATATAAACGGAAAAAGATTGAGCCTTGAAGATTACCTATCTTGATAGTGTAGATTCAACACAGATACACTTAAAAAACTTAGTAAAAAAAAAGCAGGTTGAACCTCCATATGCAGTCTTGGCTCATATGCAGACGGGTGGATTAGGCAGTCGGGATAACTCTTGGAGAGGATATAGAGGAAACCTTTTTTTGTCTTTTGCCATAGAGCTACAAGACCTACCATCTGATCTTAAATTAGAATCTGCATCTATATATTTTTCATATATATTAAAAGAGATACTAAGTAGTTGTAACTCTAAGGTTTGGCTAAAGTGGCCAAATGATTTTTATGTAAATAATAAAAAAATTGGTGGAATGATCACAAATCTTGTATCAGATACACTAATATGTGGCGTAGGTATAAACTTAGCAAAAGCACCAATAGATGGCGATAAGCTAGACATAGACATAGATAAAGAAAAAATATTAGTAAAATATTTTAAAAATATTGAAAAAAAAATCTCATGGAAGCAAATTTTTAGTAAATATAGGCTAGAATTTTATCTTAATAAGAATTTTTACACACACAATAAAAACAATAAAATTTCATTATCATCAGCTGTGCTTGAAGATGATGGTTCCATAAGTGTAGACGGTGAAAGGATTTATAGTCTAAGATGAGCGAAGTAATAGTAATAGCAAATCAAAAGGGTGGCGTAGGTAAAACAACAACGGCTGTAAACTTAGCTGCTTCACTTGCTGTTGCAGAAAAAAAAGTTCTTTTAATAGACTCAGATCCTCAAGCGAATGCTACAACATCGCTTGGCTTTCATAGAAATGATTATGAGTTTAACATATACCATGTTCTTATAGGTACTAAAAAACTTAAAGATATTATATTAAAGTCAGATCTACCTACACTTCATTTAGCTCCATCAAACATCGGTTTAGTTGGGATCGAAAAAGAGTACTACGATGCAGAAAAAGCAAAAGGTCGTGAACTTGTTTTAAAAAATGCAATAGCAAACATAAAAAAAGATTACGACTATATCATAATAGACTCACCACCAGCATTAGGACCAATGACTATTAATGCACTCTCAGCATCTAACTCTGTGATCATCCCAATCCAGTGTGAGTTTTTTGCACTAGAGGGTTTAGCCCAACTTCTAAATACTGTAAAACTTGTAAGAAAATCAATAAACCCAAAACTAAGAATAAGAGGTTTTGTACCAACTATGTTTAGTTCACAAAACAACCTTTCAAAACAGGTTTTTGCAGATCTTAGACAGCATTTTAAAACAAAACTTTTTCGTGATATAGAGGACAAAATTATAGTAGTGCCTAGAAATGTTAAACTCGCAGAATCTCCATCTTTTGGTAAACCTGCAATTTTATATGATGTAAAATCAGCTGGATCACAAGCCTATCAAAACCTTGCTCAGGCGGTTATTGCTTAATGAAGTCACAAAAACTTGGACGCGGACTTGATGCTCTTTTAGGTGAGATCGATGAAGCGTATGAAAATGAAGGTACAGCTAAAGACTCTATAGTAGAGATCGAATTAAAATCTATAAGACCAAATCCATTTCAGCCAAGAAAGCATTTTGACGATGAATCTCTTCGTGAGCTTGCAGAATCGATAAAACAGGATGGTTTGATTCAACCAATAGTTGTAACAGAAGATGTTGATGGATACGTTTTAATAGCAGGTGAGAGAAGATACCGCGCTTCTAAAATAGCACGTTTAAAAACTATCCGTGCTATTGTTCAAAACTCAGATGAGCAAAAAATGAGACAATATGCGTTGATTGAAAATATTCAGCGTCAAGAATTGAATTCAATTGAGCTTGCAAATGCGTATGGAGAGTTGCTTAAGCTTCATAATATTACTCAAGAGGAACTTGGTTCAAAGATCCATAAAAGCCGCACACACATAACAAATACTATTAGACTGCTTCAGTTATCAGCAAAGACTCAAAAGGCTCTTATTGATGGAAAAATATCTACAGGTCATGCGAAAGTTCTTGTAGGGTTGGATGAGCGTCAGCAGCAACTTGTAGTTAACTCTATCGTTGGTCAAAAACTTAGCGTTCGTGAAGTTGAAACGATGATAAAAAGCTTAAAAAATAAGCAGCCTTATGATGAAAATAAAGACATTGAAAAAGCAAAAAAACTTGATTTTAAAGGTATTGAGACAAAATTTAGTGATCTTGGATTTAGTGTAAAAACTTCTCAAAACAAGCTAACTATCGAATTTAACGATGATGAAGATATCTCAAAATTACTCACTTATTTAAACAACATATGAAAATTATAAATTTTTCTCTACTTTAACAAATATTTCAATTTTATCATTGTATAATGGCGCAACTTTTAGGAGGTGCTATGTTAGATATTAATCCAATATTGCTGATAGCTACGTTGGTTGTTTTTCTTACACTGATCGCTACTCTTAACAGTTGGCTATATAACCCATTATTCGCTTACATGAACAAAAGAGATGATGACATT
>JBEPWC010000013.1:0-16346 GCA_041642615.1 Sulfurimonas sp.
GATAGTTACAACTTTTTTAAGCAAACAGATAGCTTGATTATAACAGGTGCTACAGGTACAAATGTGATAGATTTAGCAATCATAATCAAAGGAGATGCGGATGTCTGATTTTTTTCAAAATGGTGTTATAACAACACTTCAAAATGTTGGTGATCGACCGATCGAAGATATGGAGAGAGAGTTAAAAGAGTTTGCAAAAAGAAGGAACATGGTACTGCTTCTTCCAGCACTTTACTCTGAGTTTGAAACTCCAGCGATGCAGACGATCATAGATGAGTTAAAAGGTGTTGAGTATATACATAAGATCATACTTGGACTAGATCGTGCAACAAAAGAGCAGTTTGAAGATGTAAAAAAAAGGATGAGCGTACTAGAGTGTGAGGTAGATGTACTCTGGAATGATGGTCCAAATATGAAAAAGCTATATGCTGAGCTAACAGAGGGTCATTTTCCAGGTTTAGATATTTCAGGAAAAGGTAGAAATGTATGGACAATGATAGGTTATGGTCTTACAGAACAAGACAACTACGCTTTTGCACTTCATGATTGTGATATTGTCAACTATAAAAGAGAAGTAGTTGCAAGACTTTTTTACCCAATAGTCCACCCAGCACTAGGTTATGAGTTTAACAAGGGTTATTACTCCCGTGTTACACACAAGCTTCATGGGCGTGTAACACGTCTGTTTTTTACTCCACTTTTAAAAGCTCTAAACAAAACATACGGTAGACATAAGTATTTAGATTATATGGATAGCTTCCGTTACGCACTCTCTGGTGAGTTTTCATTTATCCGCTCACTTGGTCGTGGTCTTGCTATATCTCCAACATGGGGTGTAGAGGTCTCAACTCTCTCAGAGGTTTATAAAAATACATCTAAACAGCGTGTATGCCAAACGGAGATTATGGAGAGTTATGAGCATAAACACCAAGATCTTGGCTCAAAAAAAGCTGGAAATGGTGTATATAAGATGGCAAACGACATAGCAAAAACACTTTTTAGAGTTTTGTCCCAAGAGGGTGTTGTATTTTCAAAAGCATCTTTTCAGACACTTTTATCTTGTTACTACCAAGCTGCAAGGGTTGAGATAACTAAGTTTAACGCACTAAGTAAGTTAAACTCATTAGACTACAATAGACAAAATGAGATCCTTGCAGTTGAAGCTTTTGAGGAGGCTATAAGAGAGGCTGCAAAAGAGTTTTACAACGAGCCAATGGGCACACCTCCACTCTCACCGTGGGTAACTGTCCGCTCAGTTTTACCGGAGTTTTCAGATAAAATATATGAGGCTGTAAAAGCAGACAATGCGGAGCGATAATGACAGAGATTAAATGTGGAAATGGGAGTTTATATACTAGGTTAGAGACTTTGTATGGAAGCAAAGACGCGAAAAAGGCTAAAGAGCTTATAGAAAGTCTTGTTGAAAAATATAAACAAATAATAGTATCAAAACCATATAAGTTGAGTGAAAAAGATACTATCTTAATAACTTATGGAGATCAAGTTCAACGTCAGGATGAGCCTCCTCTTACAACACTAAAAAACTTTTTGGATATGTACTTAAAAAACACAGTTAACTCTGTGCATATACTGCCATTTTATCCATACTCATCAGATGATGGTTTTTCTGTTATTGATTATAGTGAGGTTGACCCAAAACTTGGCTCATGGAATGAGATCGAAGAGATCTCAAAAGAGTATAGACTTATGGTAGACGCAGTTATAAATCATATGTCTCAGTATTCAAAATGGTTTAAAGCGTATCTTAATAAAGACAAAGATTATGAGGATTTTTTTATAGATGTAGACCCATCAACAGACTTAAGTAAAGTTGTAAGACCCCGTACTTCACCACTTTTAACTGAGTTTATAGATATAGATGGTAAGACTCATAACATATGGACAACCTTTTCACAAGATCAGGTTGATCTAAACTACTCTTCCTACAAAGTCTTAGTAGCTGTACTTGATGCACTTTTTTACTATATACAAAAAGGTGTTACACTTATGCGTTTTGATGCTATAGCTTTTATTTGGAAAGAGGTGGGTACAGACTGTGTGCATCTTCCACAAACACATGAGCTAATACAACTTATACGAGATGTACTTCACTCTGTAGCACCAGAGGTTATTATTGTGACTGAGACAAATGTGCCGCATCAGGAGAATGTATCTTATTTTGGGCGTGGTGATGATGAAGCACAGATGGTTTACAACTTCTCACTACCACCACTACTAGCTCACTCAATACTTACTCAAAATACTAAAACCTTAACAAGTTGGGCAAAAACACTTACACTTCCAAACGACAAAGTGTGCTTTTTTAACTTTACAGCATCTCATGATGGAGTTGGAGTAAGACCAGTTAGTGGGCTTTTGAGTGATGAGGAGATAGACTTTTTAGTAAAAAAAACAAAAGAACATGGCGGCTTGGTCTCTTATAGAGATACTGAGGAGGGGCATAGACCATATGAGTTAAACTGCTCATACATAGACATACTCTCACACCCTGATGATCCAGGTACACTAAGGGCAAAAAGGATGTTGGTAACTCAGGCTGTGACCCTCTCAATGCCAGGTGTAGCAGGTGTATACTTCCACTCACTTGTAGGTTCTAGAAACTACCATGATGGTGTAAAATTTACAGGGATAAATCGCAGTATAAATAGAGAAAAGTTTAACTACGACATGCTTCAAAAAAAGCTAAACACTAAAGGGGAGGTTCAAGAGAGAGTTTTTTATTCATATAGAAAATTAATATCGATCAGAACAAATGAAAAGTCTTTTAATCCTTTTGGCGAATTTGAATTTTTAGAACTACACGATAGTGTTTTTAGTATCTATCAACACTCTTTAGATAAAACAGAGTCCATTTTAGCTCTACACAACTTTAGTAATGATAAAATAAATTTTAAGTTACCACAGAGATTTCAAAAAAGTTTAAAAGATCTACTCTCAAACGCTAAGTTAGAGCCAGATGAGGAAGTGACTTTAGAACCATACCAAGTGATGTGGTTAAAATAATACAGGAGTATAATATATGATTAGAAAGTGTTTATTCCCAGCTGCGGGTTATGGAACAAGGTTTTTGCCAGCTACTAAAGCTATGCCAAAAGAGATGCTACCGATCCTTACAAAGCCACTGATCCAGTATGGCGTAGAGGAGGCTATGGAAGCAGGGTGTGATGTAATGGCGGTGATCACAGGGCGTGGAAAGCGTGCTATTACTGATCATTTTGATATATCTTATGAGCTAGAGCATCAGATCAAGGGATCATCTAAAGAGGGTATGTTAGATGAGATCAGAGAGATTATGGATAACTGTACCTTTACTTACACAAGACAAAACGAGATGAAAGGTCTTGGTGATGCGATCTATAAGGGAAATGTTCTAGTTGGTTTTGAGAACCCTTTTGCTGTGATCCTTGCAGATGATCTGTGTGTAAACCCAGATGGCGATGGGATACTAAAACAGATGGTAGATGTGTATAATAAGTACAAATGTTGTGTGATTGCAACTATGGAAGTACCAAATGAGGAGATCCATAAGTATGGTGTGATCGAGGGTAGAGAGATAGAAGATGGTGTATTTATGGTCTCAAATATGGTAGAAAAACCAGATAACGACAAAGCCCCTACAAACCAAGCAGTGATCGGTCGCTACATCCTAACTCCAGATATTTTTGATATGATTAAAAACACAAAACCAGGTAAAAATGGCGAACTCCAGATCACAGATGCACTATGTGAACAAGCTAAGAAAGGGATGGTAATTGCCTATAAGTTTAAGGGTAAAAGATTTGATTGTGGAAGTGTTGAGGGGTTTGTTGAAGCTACAAATTACTTTTACAATTTAGAAAAAGAACAATCAGAAAAAAATTAATAATAGTGTGATATACTTCCGACGATTTATGGGCTGATTAATGTTAGCTTATACTTCAATAAAAAATCGATGACGGGAGTTAAAATGTCACAAAAAGAGTACATATTTACTTCAGAGTCTGTAACAGAAGGGCATCCTGATAAGATGGCTGATCAGATCAGTGATGCAATTTTGGATTATATTATTGAACACGACACTAAAGCGCGCGTAGCGTGCGAAACTTTGGTGTCTAATGGTTTTTGTGTAATAGCAGGCGAACTGAAGACAACGGCTTATGCGCCAATGCAAGAGATTGCAAGAGAGGTTATCCAAGAGATAGGATATACAGATGCTACTTATGGATTTGACCATAGATCTGCTGCTGTATTAAATGGTATAGGTGAGCAGTCGCCTGATATAAACCAAGGTGTTGATCAACAAAGCGGAGAGATCGGTGCAGGTGATCAAGGGCTTATGTTTGGTTACGCATGTCGTGAGACAGATGTACTTATGCCCCTGCCAATATACTTGGCACATAGACTTACACAAAGACTAGCAGAAGTTAGAAAAGAGGGGATAGTCCCTTATCTTCGTCCAGATGGTAAAGCTCAAATATCAATTAAATATGTTGATGGCAAACCAGTATCAGTTGATACTGTAGTGGTTTCAACTCAACACTCACCAGAAACTAACCAAGAGCAGATACATAAAGATATTATCCAAGAGGTTATAAAGTATGTAATACCTCAGGATATGATCAGTGAAGATACAGTTTATCATATAAACCCAACTGGAAAATTTGTAATAGGTGGACCACAAGGTGATGCTGGACTAACAGGACGTAAAATCATAGTTGATACTTACGGTGGAAGTTGTCCGCATGGCGGCGGTGCTTTTAGTGGAAAAGATCCTACTAAAGTTGACAGAAGTGCAGCTTATGCAGCTAGATGGGTAGCTAAAAATCTAGTAGCCTCTGGTGTATGTGATAAAGCGACACTTCAAGTGGCATATGCGATCGGTGTAGTCCAACCAGTCTCAATAATGGTAGATACACATGGTACTGGAAAAGTAGATGAGTCTAAGATAGAAGAGTGTGTAAAAGAGCTTTTTGATCTCTCACCAAAAGGGATCATAGACTCACTAGACCTACTACGCCCAATCTATAAAAAAACAGCTGCTTATGGACACTTTGGACGCGAAGAGTTTCCATGGGAACAAACAGACAGAGTTAATGAAATAAAGACCTACTTAGGACTTTAATAATAATCATTATCAAGTCCCCCACTCAGGGGGATTTCTTTGTTAAAAACTATCTTTTTTAGCTATCTTTAAAAATAGTGTGATAAACTTGCTTTTGAAATTATTTAATGGAGAAAAATATGGCAGTATATATTAATGATACATGTATAAACTGTGGTGCTTGTATAGATGAGTGTCCAGTTGAAGCGATCGTTGATGAGGATGATAATCCAACAGGTGAAGAGATTTATTACGTATATGGTGATAAATGTGTAGAGTGTGTAGATCATCACGATGAGCCTGCATGTGCTACTGCATGTCCAACTGAGGGATGTATTGTTTGGGATGCTGTTGGTGAGTCACCAGCACACCGTGACGATATCACAGATGAGCAACGTTCTGCAAAAGAACCAGTTGTAGAGTAGTCTAAATCGCTTTGACGAGCAAACATTGCTTGCAATGTTTAGCCGGAAAAGAAAAAGATTTAGTCTAGAGTAGTATAAATTACTAAGAACTTCAATTTCCAAGCATCTTGCTTGGAAAATTTCTAAATTTAATCAAAAAAATACAAATTTTTCGGTATAATTCCACCCTATTTTTAAAATTAATTAGGAGTTTTGATGGAACGTACACTATCAATTATTAAGCCAGATGCCGTAGCTAAGGGTGTTATAGGTAAAATACTAGACCGTTTTGAGAGCAATGGACTTAAAATTGCAGCTACAAAAAAGATTCAATTAACTCGTTCAGATGCAGAAGCTTTCTATGCAGTTCACTCTGAGAGACCATTCTTTAATGATCTTGTTGACTTTATGATCTCTGGTCCTGTTGTTGTTTCAGTACTTGAGGGTGAAAATGCAATGGCTAAAAACCGTGAATTAATGGGTGCTACTAACCCTAAAGAAGCAGATGCTGGTACTATACGTGCTGACTTTGCTGAAAACATAGATGCAAATGCAGTTCATGGAAGTGATTCACTTGAAAATGCTGCAATTGAGATTGCATTTTTCTTTTCAGAGAGAGAAATTTCGTAAATAAATTATGAAAATCAAACTGATAAAAGTTTCAAAAACTCCCTCGGACTTTGAAATAAAGACCGATAAAATAACTTTTAAAGGTTTTTTACAGTATCATAGCGATAAACTGTTTCGCTTAAATGCTAAAATAACGGGTAAGCTACCCGTAACATGTGATATTTGTGCTAAAGAGTATGAGATGCAATTAGATGAAGATGTGGAATTTTTCATCTCAAATGGCTTATATGAAAGCTCAAATGAAAGCTTGGTCGATGTCGTTGAAGCGATGAACGGCGAGGCTGATATGGATGAGATTTTAGCCTCAGAGCTTGAACTTATCAAAAGTGATTATCACACTTGTACAGAGTGCGATAACTAGTAAAGAGAATTTTGCCTCTAAAGAGGCTAGCTTGAGTGACCTGAGCGGTCCAAGTGACTAAAAGTGTACTTTGTTCACTTTTAAATTAAATAATACTATAAAGGAAAAAAATTATGGCAGTACCTAAGAGAAGAGTATCTCATGCACGTTCAGCAAAAAGAAGAACTCACTATAAGATCAATCTAGCACGTCCAGTAAAAGATAAGGACGGAACATACAAGTTACCACACCATATCAATCCAACTACCGGTGAGTATAAATAGTCAATGGTAAAAATTGCTATTGATGCAATGGGTGGGGACTTCGGTCCTGAACCAATTGTTAAGGGCTGTATTTTAGCACTTAAGAAAAAAAGGTTTATACCAATTCTTGTAGGTAAAAAAGTTGAAATTTTACCTCTGTTACCAAGAAGTTATAGAGATAAGATTTCTATAGTAGATACAGATGATGTCATCTCTATGGAGGATGCTGCAACTGATGCAGTAAAACGTAAAGATAGCACGATCTATAAAGCTATGGAGTTGGTAAGAAATGGCCAAGCTGATGGTGTTGTATCAGCTGGACATAGTGGTGCTACAATGACACTGGCAACTTTAAGACTTGGTCGCCTTGAGGGTGTACTAAGACCAGTATTAGCTGCACTTATGCCTACAAAAAGCCATAGACGCTCAGTTCTTTTGGATGTTGGAGCAAATGTTGACTCAAAACCAGAGCATTTAGCACAGTTTGCGATCATGGGCGGATGTTATGCTGAAGATATGTTTGAGATAGACACACCTAGCATAGGGCTTTTAGCAAATGGTGAAGAGAAGTCAAAAGGTAATGAAGTTACAAAAGCTACGTATAAAATACTAGATGGCTACAAAGGCTTCAAAGGCAACGTTGAGGGTGCTGATATTTTTAACGCTTCAACCGATGTGATCGTATGTGATGGCTTTGTAGGAAACCTTGTTTTAAAGTCAAGTGAGGGTGTAGCTTCAACTGTAAGTGGACTTATAAAAGAGTATATCCGTAAATCTCCTATATCTATCACTGGTGCACTTTTAATGCGTAAAGTTTTTAAACTTTTAAAAAAGCAGATGGACTACGAAGAGGTAGGTGGAGCTCCACTGATCGGGATCAAAGGATGTGCTATAGTTAGCCACGGAAAGAGTGGTCCAAAAGCTATAAAAAATGCGATTTTTCAAGCTATTGACTACACAGAAACTGGTGTTAATGAGCATATTATAACGCGTATAGCAGCTTTAAACGAAAAACAATCTAATAATAATTAAAGGGTATAGTATGGCTTATGCTGCTTTTCGCTCGATCGGAGCTTACGTACCAGAAAAAATTCTAACAAATGAACATTTAGCTACTATGGTAGATACCTCTGATGAATGGATTACAAAACGTACAGGGATTAAAGAGCGTCACATTGCTGCAGAGGATGAGTTTACATCTGACATGGGTGTAAAAGCAGCTGAGATTGCTATAGAGAGAAGTGGCGTAGCTAAAGAGGATATTGATCTAATAGTATGTGCTACAATCAGTCCTGATTATTTTTGTATGCCATCAACTGCAGCTATCATATCTACTAAGTTAGGTCTGCCAAATGTTCAAGCTTTTGATATATCTGCAGCTTGTACTGGGTTTGTTTACATACTCTCAATTGCAAAAGCGTTTATAGAATCTGGGATGAAGAAAAATGTACTAATCATTGGTGCTGAAAAGCTCTCAGCAATAACTGACTACGAAGATCGTGGGACCTGTATACTGTTTGGTGATGGTGCTGGTGCTGCTGTTATAAGTGCAACTAACGATAAACAAGAAGCTATTATAGATATCCACACGGGTGCTGATGGTGAGTATGCAGATCTACTAATGACACCAAATGGTGGGAGCGGCTCTGCACACGATTCACTAGATCAAGAGGCAAGTAGTTGTTTTATGCAGATGAAGGGAAACGAGACCTTCAAAGTAGCCGTTCGTACACTTACAAAAGATGTTGTAGATATTTTAGAGTCTAACAACATAAAAAGCCAAGATATAAAACATTTTGTTCCACACCAAGCTAACTACAGGATCATAAAAGCAGTAGGCGATGCTTTAAAGCTTACAGAGGAGCAAGTTGTACTTACAGTTGCAAAGTATGGAAACACATCTGGTGCTTCTATCCCTATGGCAATAAATGATGTTTATGAGTCTGGCAATTTAAAAGCAGGTGAGTTGATGCTTCTTGATGCTTTTGGCGGTGGGCTTACTTGGGGTTCAGCACTAGTGCCTTTTTCACCCTTAAAATAGCTTTTAAGGGTTATTTCTTCTCTCTTCTCTCTTGTCTATTTTCTTTGCGTCTATCCTCTGTTACTAGGTTTTTCATCTGATCTGTAAGAGCAATATGTAGCTCTTTAAAAAACTTCTCTTGGCTAGGTAGTTTTAGGTTTGATTCTCTTAGTTTTTCCTCCCAAACTGTGTTTGGAAACCAGCTATCATCTTTAAATCTAGCCATGACATGTATGTGAACCTGTGGCAGTTTATTTGCAAATGAAGCCATGTTGATCTTGTGTGGTTTATAGTAAAACTTCATATGAAATTCTACAGTGTCATAGATCTCCCATAAGCGTCTTCTTAGAGCTTTTGGCATATCTCCTAACTCTTTGTATGGTTCATGTGTAAATATCTTTAACCATGGTATCTCAGACTCATGTTTTTCTATATATATATCTTTATCTTCGTAGATGATAGTATGCATCTTAACCCTTTTATAAAACTATAAGTAAGTATTATAGCATGAAATCAAAAATTCTTAAAAAAATAGATTAAAAGAAAAAAATTATTGTTTAAATAAGACAAAAATTGTATGATTTGTTATGATTAGAAGCTATAGAAGGAGTCTCTTGTGTTAGCTCAGATAAAAAAATATCTAAATATTTATGTAGTAGTTGGCTTTATAGCTGCATTTTCACTTCTGTATATGTTGTCGTTTGTATTTGTATTAAATGATGTAGCAAATGGTTCAAGTGCAGATATGAAGAGGGAGTATCTTAAGAAGAATGGGAAGTAGGGTTTATTTTGGGAGTTAATAAATTTAGTTAGCCGAGTACATTCGGTTCTATTATAAGCTCTTGTGAACTAGTTGAATCTTAAAAGTTTGGTCGGCCGAATACCTAATCCCCTATTTATAAACCTCCGTGTGTATTTTTCCAAAGAAAAATACACCATCGGTTTATGGGATTAGGCACCGAGTACCTAAGACCTTATTCGAGCTCCCGTGAACATCTTTATAGAAGATGTTCCATACGCTCTGGACTTAGGCATTTTTATATTTATTACGTCCACCGCTGTTGTTTCCACGACGTGAACGGCTAGAACTTCTATCTGTTCTGTTGCCGCCACTACGACTTCTTCCACGAGGACCTCCACGTCCACGACTACCGCCTCTATCTCCTTGTTTTTCAAGTCTTTCAAGGATTTTAGTTAGTTTTTCAGCTGGTATACCGATATCTGATGGACCTTTTACACTCTGTCTATCAAGTAGCATTGACACAAGTTTAAACATAATGGTCTCCTCATCAATATCCTCTTTTAGCATATCTAAGATCTTGTGAGCTTCATCGTAGATCTTATGATCTTCTATAGACTTAACCATAGATTTTAGTGAAGACTCTTTTAGATCGTTTTTACTTGGAACATAAGCATGCTCTATTGTAGTTCCAACTTTTTTCTTGATCTTTTGAAGCTCTTTAAACTCATGCGGAGTTAGAAGTGTGATAGCCTTACCCTTAGTTCCAGCACGACCAGTACGACCAATACGGTGAACATAACTCTCAGGATCAAAAGGGATATGGTAGTTAAACACGTGAGTTATATTGTTAATATGTATTCCACGAGCTGCAACATCGGTTGCTACTAAAACCTTTACTGAGTTTTTCTTAAACCCATTGATCACAGTCTCACGTTGACGTTGCTCCATATCTCCATGAAGACCATTTGCTAAATACCCAGCACTACTTAGTACATTACTTAGTCTATCAACTTCACTTTTTGTACGACAAAAAACAACACTTTTACCAGTATCTTCTGAATCCATAAGACGGATGATCGCATCATCACGCTCACTCTCATCGATCACATAGTACTGTTGAGAGATGTCTGAGTTTGTAGTTTCACCTTTTGTGATCGAGATAAACTCAGGATTTTCTAAGATACGCTCAGCCAAAAGTTTGATCGGTTTTGGCATCGTAGCTGAAAAAAGAAGTGTTTGACGAGTTGTAGGAAGGTAAGAAAATATCTCATTGATATCATCTAAAAATCCCATATCTAACATCTCATCAGCTTCATCAAGTATAACCATGCTAGGTGCAAAGTTATCTAACATATCACGCTTTAGTATGTCTAGTAAACGTCCAGGTGTTGCTACTACGATCCCAGCTCCACGTTTGATTAAGTCGATTTGGCGTTTGTATGAACTACCACCATAAACAGTTGTAGTTTTAACACCTGAGTCTTTACCGTACTTGAAAAGCTCATCACTAACTTGAGTAGCTAGTTCACGAGTTGGTGTGATCACAAGTATCTCTACACCACTATCACCTTTCATGTTGTTAAGACATGGGAGTCCAAAAGCAGCTGTTTTACCAGTACCTGTGTGTGCTTGACCAACCATATCGCGGCCACTTAAAACAACTGGAATTGCTTGTTCTTGGATCGGGCTTGGGACTGTAAAACCAGCTTTTTTAACTGAGTTTAAGATCTGCTTTTTAAGACCTAGGTCTTGGAAAGTTACTTTTGGTGTGTCTTGAACCTCTAGTTCAATAGTTTCGTTTTGTGCGTTCTCTTGCATCATATACCTTTATAGTGAGGGGATGACGAAAGCGAGCTTAAAGTTTTATTATAAATGTAGGCTTCTTAATCTTAGGACTTATCACCGTCCCCTTGAAATTTGTTTGCAATTATACCCTGATTAAACAAAGATACAGTTGAAGTTTGTTTTGTTATTGTTTGTTTAAGAAAAAATGTTTCAAAAAGCATGCCATTATTGTATAATAGTTTTAAAAATTAAGGGAAGTAAATTGGAGCTATATCTTATACTTTTTATTGTCTCTGTAGTTATTGCAGTGATCTTAATGGTTTTGTTTTTAAGGCAAAACAACTTATTTAAAAATTTAGAACTAAACTACGCAATCTTGCAAACAAAGTACGATCAAGAGATAAGATCATCAAAAGAGAAACTAAGTGTTCTTCAAAACGCTAAAGATGAACTCTCAAATGAGTTTAAGATATTAGCAAATAGGATCTTTGAAGATAAAACTAAAAGCTTTGATACAGTACACCAAAAACAGTTTGAGATGATGCTAAAACCATTTCGTGAACAGATAGACAGTTTCTCAAAACTCTCTCAAGAGCAGTTTAAAGAGGAGTTAAAAGATAGACACCTTTTAAAAGATGAGCTAATACGCCTAAAACAGATGAACGAACAGTTAAGTCAAGATGCGTTAAACCTTACAAATGCGCTAAAGGGTGAAAATAAAACTCAGGGTAATTGGGGTGAGTTGGTTTTGGAGAGGATCTTAGAAGACTCAGGTTTAAGAAAGGGTAGTGAGTATTCTATTCAGGTTAACCTAAAAGACAATGAAGGTAAAAGATATCTTCCAGATGTAGTGATTCATATGCCAGAGAATCGTGATATTGTTGTTGACTCTAAGGTCTCTTTGAAGGCTTATGAGCGTTTTGTATCTGAGGAGGATGAACTAGCAAGAGATCTAGCTATAAAAGAGCATGTAAGATCGATCTCAAAGCATATTGATGAGTTAAGCAAAAAACAGTATGAAAAACTAGATGGTGTAAATACACTTGATTTTGTACTTTTGTTTATGCCAATAGAGGGTGCTTTTTTATTAGCACTTGAGTATGATGGGGAGTTTTTTAAGCGTGCATATGAGAGTAATATACTTGTAGTCTCACCATCGACACTTATGGTTACTCTTCGCACCATTGAGCATATTTGGCGTACACAAAGGCAAGAGGAAAATGCCAAAAAGATAGCTTTAGAAGCTGAAGCTATGTATGATAAACTATCCCTTTTTGTAGATGAGATGCAACGTGTTGGAACGCATATAGATAAAACAAAAGAGAGCTATGACACAGCTATGAACAGACTAAAAACCGGACGTGGAAATGTGTTAAAGCGTGCAAAAAACTTAATAGAACTAGGATTAAAACCTAAAAAGAGTATAACCTTAAAAGGGGAGGATGATGGCTAACAAAACTGGTTTTTTCGACAAAACAAAGATCCTTCCGAAGCTTATAATAGCAGTACCGTCTTTGCTGGTGTTAGTTGTTGGTTTTTTTATGGGAACATTTTACATAGACAAACTTGAACAACATTTTGAGCAGGCTAGAAAAAACTCGATCAATGAGTATATAATAAACAAGAAAAAAGAGAGTGAGACCTGGGTAAATCAGTTAGATTCACTTTTTAAATACAAGAACGAACATATACAAGACTCGATCGAAGATGAGCTTAAAGCCAGAGTAGAACTGGCTTATGAAAGTGCTACATACATATATGAAAAGTACAAAAAAACGAACTCCAAAAATGATATTAAAAACCGTATAAAAGATGCCCTCTCAAAGATGTCTGACAATAAAAACTACATTTTTATAAGCTCATTTAGTGGAGATTCTATACTAAGCGGTTCTCGAGGGACAAAAGATAAAAACCTGCTAGGTTATACTGATGCAGATGGTCGCTCTGTTGTACTTGAAGAGATCACTAAGGTTAGAAAACATAAAGAGGGGTTTATAAAAAGTACAGATCCAAAAAATGGGCGTTTAAAGAGTATTTATGTAAGAAATCTTGGGTTTTATGATTGGTATATTGGGTCTAGTATATATAAAGACAAAGAGCTTGAAAATGTTAAATATGACTCGCTTGAGATTATAAAATCAACACCCATACAGCAAGATGATTTTATGATCATCTATGAAGATAAAAAGCCGATTCACATATCATCAAATGTGCAAGAGATACTCGCTTATGAGTCTTTAGAGATGATCAAAAAAAACATAAGCAAGGACTCCTCATGGTATGAGGAAAATATAGCTGGGTATCTTTATTATTCTAAGTATTTTGAGCCGTTTAACTGGCATATAGTTTATGGGTTTAACATATCTAAGATGAGTGAGAGTGAGCTAAAAAAACAAAAACAGATGCAAAGTTTGGTGGATAAAGAGCTTGAGTTTATAAGAAATATATCTGTGATCATAGTGGTGTTTGTTTTGATCGTGTCTATTTTGTTTTCACGTGCAATTAACCATATATTTTTATCGTATCAGCAAGATGTAAAGTCGCGTCAGGAACAGCTAGAATACTTAAATGCATCATTAGAACAAAAAGTAGCAAGGGAGTTACACAACCTAAGACAAAAAGACAAGATGCTTATACAAAAGTCAAAAATGGCTGATATGGGAGATATGATCTCTATGATAGCTCATCAGTGGAGACAACCACTAAATCAGCTAAGCTACATACTTATGAACATCGACTCAGCGTATGAGCATAAAGAATTAGATAAAAAATACCTTGATAACAAGGTTAAAGAAGCAAATAACCTTTTAGAGTTTATGAGTGTAACCATTGATGACTTTAGAGACTACTTTAAACCAGATCAGAAAAAAGAGAGTGTAAATATTGGAAATGTTCTAAAGCGTGGACTAGAGCTTATGCAGGTACCACTAGAAGATGCAAAAATACAGATCATACACATAAATGAGTGTGAAAAAGAGAATGAGCTTTATGTAAATGAGTTTGTCCAAGTTGTACTAAATCTAGTTAAAAATTCAAAAGATGCACTCTTGCAAAACAGCATAAAAGATCCAATGATTAAGATCATAACAAAGTGTACTGAAGATGAAACTTTAGTTGAAGTAATAGATAACGGTGGAGGGATTGAGAAAGATATACAAGAGAAGATCTTTGAGCCTTACTTTACAACCAAGGATTCTCAAAATGGTACAGGACTTGGACTCTATATGTCAAAGATGATCGTAGAGGAGCATTTAGGTGGGAAGATAGTTGTTGAAAATATAGAGGGTGGAAGTAGTTTTAAAGTTTTTCTTTAATTATCAAAATAATTTATAAATATATCTTTATGTTGTTCTTATTAGTATAGAATACTCACTATGAAAACTTATAAAAATAGTGTGGTAACAGTTTTATTGTTAACTTTTACTTTTTTTGTAACTCATGATTACTTTGTTGAAGATCTACAAGTTTCAAATCATAGTATAGTGCATAGTCAGCCTGACACAGAAGAACAGATTAAGGTGCATATCCATGAATCTATGCACTCAGTTTATAACGCAAACCTTGATCCGCAAAAATTTATAGAAGATGTTTTAGTTGATCTGTCACCATTGAATGATTTTTTTAGTTTGATCACAAATGTAGCACTAGTCCCACAAAGGCCACCCTCATATTAACCTGTTTTTAGTTTAAATAAAATATATAAAGGTTAGAAAATGAAAATAAAACTTTTAACAATATTATTGTTAAGTGTAAGTTTATACGGACAAAATTTATCAGAAATTTTACAAGCATTCAAAAGTAGTAAAAAAGTAGAGGTTTTAAAAGAGCAATCTACCTCAAATATAGCTAAGAGTGAGCAGTTTGACACATATGAGATCCCTGAGTTAGGTTTTGGTTTATCTCAAGCCGATGAAATTGATGATAGTGGTTTAGAGTATTCTGTTGGAGTAAGCCATAGTGTAACTTATCCATTCTCATCTAAAGGTGGTGTTGTAGATTCAGATGTTAAGTCTATAAAGCAAAAGTTAAAACACGATATCCATCTAATATCTTTAGATATAGCTTCAAAATACCATAAAGCTTGTGTGTCTAAAGAGATTAGTGATAGGGCTAGAGTCCTCTATAAGGAGCAAGAGAGTAGATTTGTAAAGTTAGAGTTGCTCTATGATTTAGGTGAGATCTCTAAAAAAGATCTTTTATTTAATAAGCTTGATCTTGTAAAGCTAAAACAAAAAATATCATCATATAAGATGGATCATCTCTCAGAGCTTGGGTATCTTCAAGAGATGATAGATAACATAGATATCCAAGAGATCTCATGTAATGATTTAGAAGTTATAAAAAAAGATATTGTTTTAGAACCTATTAAGGAACATGCAAAGATCACAAACTTAAAGTACAAACAAAATTCTGTTAAAAAGTTGTACTCACTAAATGACTCACTTTTTAGGTCTTTATCGTATGAACTTTTATACGAAAAAGAGTTGGGGGCTGATCGCTATACTGTAGGCTTTAGTTTACCACTTGATCTCTTAAGCTCTAAAAAAGAGAAAGAAAAATCGGAGTATTTACATAAGAGCTACTCACTTTTAGCACAAGAGCAATACCTAAGCTCAAATATTAAAAAAGCTTCAAATGCCTCTTTGGAAAAGATCGCAACTATCTATGATCAGTATGAGCTTTTAAATGAAAAGATCCTGCCAATGAGCCTAGAGCTAAAAAACCTTGCAAAAATAGCTTTTGATGAGGGAGAGGGTGATGTTTTAGAGTACCTTGATGCGACTAGGTCTTACTCTGAAAACCTCTTAGAGATGCTGCGTATTAAACAAAATTATTACGATGAGCTTTTTGAATTATACAAAAAAGCTGACTTAGATTTAGGAGAAAAATCATGAAAAAAATATTTTTATTGCTTAGTTTAAGTCTAAGTCTTTTTGGAACTTCCTTTATAGAGGTCTCAAAAAAACAACAAGACAACCTTGGCATAAAGACACAAAAAACTATAGAGGTTACGTCTATAGAACTAGGTCCATACAACGCAAAAGCTACGCTTAATCAAAA
>JBEPWC010000014.1:0-16219 GCA_041642615.1 Sulfurimonas sp.
GGTCAGAACTAAGAACATCTATCTTCACTAAGTTTATATACTTTAATATTGGTGAAAATTTTTTTATCATTTTTGTTGAGCAATCAAAATCATCTATTGCAATTTTAAACCCTCTTTTATGGTACTGTTTTATTCTTTCAACTACATCATCTGTTAGATCTACTGTCTCCAAAACTTCAAGTATAAACTTTTTTTTGTCTAAAAGATCAACTAAGCCTGATAATAAAAATTCTTCATCTAGATTTACTAGTACAACACCTGTTTCATTTAAAATCTCACTTATGTTAGTAAGTACGTTTATGAGAACATGTGAAGTTGCTGTGATATTTGAAGGAAAATTTTTTATACCGTATTCATAATCTCTATATAAAAGTTCATTTGCAAATATTTTGTTTTTTGAATTAAATATTTTTTGTTTTGCCAGATATACTTTTCCCAACAAAAGTCCCTTTTTGAAATTGTAACACAATTTGTTAGTAACTAAAGTGATTATAGCTTTTAATTACTTATAACTTATTATAATTATACTAAGTTTATCTATGGAACAAAGCTTTAGAAGATGGAGGTGTAGTTGTTGGCGAAAAAGTTGAGTTAGAGATCGAACTTCAAGGTATCGCGAGATAACTTAAAATCCATACTCAACAAATATATCGTTAAGTTTATCTTCACTTAGCACACCTATATTTCTGTAGACCTCATCTCCATTTTTATCATATATAATCTGAGTCGGAATCATCCTTATATCTAAAGCATGAGCAGCGTCACGCTCTTTTTTTACGTTTATAAAGTGTATATTGAACTGGGGATGTTTTTGTGTGATCTTATAAAGCATCTTTCCCATAACTACGCAACTGTGACATGTGTCTGAACCAACCTCTAAAAAGTAAGGCTTACCTTTTCCTATGCTTTGCTTAACATACTTGTACTCACTCTCTTTTAACATCCCAGCCGCCATAACCTGAGTGGCTAAAAACACTAAAATTGCACTAATAATTAACTTCATAATCTCTCCTAAATTTGTAAATATACCTGCCATAAAAAATAGATCCCAATACCTATTAGCATAATGGCAAAACCTTTGTTGATGTAGTTTGAAACTTTTGCGATTGTTTTATTTGATGTGATACTTTGGGTAAAACCAACCGATACTCCAGCTATTAAAAGTAGCATTGAGTGACCGAGTGCAAAAGTGAGTATAAGCCCATATGCGTACACATACCCGCTATTTGCAGCGACTGTAATGATCGCAACTAGTGGAGCTGATGCACACGGTGTACTTACAAGACCAAATATCAAACCTATCAAAAAACCTCCAAAAAGGCGGTACTTTATTAGCCGAGCCATGATCGAGGATTTGTTAATCTCTCCTAAAACTCCCCAAGAATAAAGCCCTATGAGTATGCTAAAAACAGAAGCTAAAGCGTAAGCCCACATGGGAGCTACTGAGAAAAAACCTCCAAACTTAGCTACTATAAAGCCCATAATAGAAAAACTAATCATAACCCCAAGTGCAAACAGTGATGCAAAAGCGTAGGTGTAAAAAACCTTTTTTCTACCCTCTAAGTCTTTGTTAAGAGCTACCGAGCTTCCAACTAAAAGTGGGACTGAAACAAGTGAGCATGGAGCAATAGCGGTAATACTTCCAGCTCCAAATGCACCCACAAACGCTAAAAGTGAGTTTGATTCAAGTAGTGCTAACAAACTCTCTTGCAAGACTATCCATTCATAAGTGCTATAACTTCATCCACACTTAGAACTTTTCCCGTGCTTTTAACATCGCCATCGATCACAAGTCCTGGTGTACTTACAACTTGGTACTCCATGATCTTTGTAATATCATCTACTTTTTCGATCTGTGCAAACTTGCCACTCCTTGCAACTGCCTCTTTTACTACAGCTTCTAGTTGATTACACTTTGTGCAACCTGTTCCTAATATTTCAATCTTCATTAAATCTTCTCCTTATAAAATTAAATTAAATATATAGCCTATAGCTATGATCCCACTACCTACGATCGCAAAAAATATCCCGATAAGTTTTAGTGAGATGATCTTTTTAAGTATCAGTGCTTCTGGCAAACTAAGTGCCGTTACTGCCATCATAAAGCTAAGTGCAGTTCCTAGCAACATCCCCTTAGATGTTAAAACCTCAACAAGTGGCATAACACCTGCTGCATTTGAGTACATCGGTATACCCATAAGTACAGCAATTATAACAGCAAAAGGATTACCCTCCCCTGTATAAGCGGCTATAAAATCCGTTGGTATATAACCGTGAATCCAAGCCCCAACTCCAACTCCGATCATCACATAGATATAGATCTTTTTAAATATATCTAGTGTGTACTCCCAAGCCTCTTTTGATCTCTCTTTTATAGAGAGTTTTGTAAGTTCTGCTTCAAGTTCAGCATCTATGGGTTTTACATCCATTAGTATCTCTTTCTCCATTCCAAGTTTACCTATAATCCATCCACCAAGGATCGCAACACTAAGCCCAAAAGCTATATATATAGCTGTGATCTTAAAGCCAAAGATCCCAAAGAGCATTGCGATAGCTATCTCATTGTTAAGTGGTGCTGAGATCAAGTAGCTAAATGTCACCCCTATAGGGATTCTAGCTTGGATAAACCCTAAAAACAGAGGAATTGCCGAGCATGAACAAAACGGTGTAACGATCCCAAAAAGTGATGCTGCAACATGTCCATAAAATGGCGACTTGTTTTGCAGATGAGCTCTTACATACTCTGTATTTACCCATGTACGCAAAAATGAAACTGCAAATATAATTGTGATCAGTAAAAACCAGATCTTTATGGTGTCGTATATAAAAAAGTGCAATGCATCTGCTAACTTACCATCAAGGCTTAGGTACCCAAAGACAAACTTACCCGATAGCTCATGCCACATCTAGCAAAGCTCCTCTTTTACAACTGGCAGTAGCTCTTTTTCGATTAACTCTAGTGTTTTTGCGTACTCCTCTTCTGCTTTTCCACTTGGATCATCAAACCCTACATGGATCGTTTTAACAGCTTTTGGAAACATAGGGCATGTCTCTTTTGCATGATCACATACTGTTACTATTAAGTCAAATGGAGTATCAAGGACTGTTTCTATAACTTTAGAGTGATAATCATCTCTCCAATAACCTTTTTCCTTTAAAAGAGTTTTTGCATTTGGGTTTACCGCTCCGCTTGCTTTCACACCTGAGCTTTGAGCCTCTACACAATCACCCAGTTTTGCGTTGATCAAAGCCTCAGCCATGATCGAGCGACAACTATTCCCAGTACACAGTACTAATAGGTTTTTTTTCATACTTTACACTCCCCTGTTTGTGATATTTTTTTAAATTTTGGAAGATCTATCTCTAGGTGCTTGATCTCCTCTATGGCTTCACTACGAAACCTATCTAATGGGCTTCTTACAGAGTAGTAAGCCCACGTTCCTTTTCTATCTACCCTTATAAAACCAGCTTCTTTTAGGATCTTAAGATGGCGTGATAAGCGTGACTGGATCATCTCAAGAGAGTTTTGAAGATCACATACACAACACTCTCCATACTCATCTAAAAATCTCAGTATCAAAACCCTTGTTTCATCATTTAATGCTGAGACACTTTTTAAAAACACTTCCACACATATCTCCTTTTAAGAGTTGAGATTGTAACACAAGATCATTAATAAATCAATATATGTTGATATTAGGATTTATTTATGATATAGTTCTAAAATCAAATTAGTTGGAGTAAGTGTATGACACTAGCAATAGCGGTATTTTTAGTAACCTTGGTATTTGTGATCTGGCAGCCTAAAGGGCTTGAGATCGGAACAACGGCAGTTATTGGTGCGATCGTAGCACTTCTAGTAGGTGTTGTAGATACAGCAGATGTATTTACAGTGATCGACATAGTATGGGATGCAACTTTAGCTTTTATAGGTATTATAATTATCTCACTAATTCTCGATGAGATAGGCTTTTTTGAGTGGGCTGCTATTAAGATGGCAAAGCTTAGTCGTGGAAACGGGCATCTTATGTTTGTCTACATCTTACTTCTTGGTGCTATAGTTGCTGCATTTTTTGCAAATGATGGTGCAGCACTTATACTTACACCGATTTTACTTGCTAAGATGAAGTATCTAAACATGAAACCATTAGCTATTTTTGCATTTTTAATGGCTGGTGGTTTTATAGGCGATAGTGCATCAAACCCGCTTGTGATCTCAAACCTTACAAATATAGTTACAGCTGGGTACTTTGACATTGGGTTTGTAGAGTATGCTAAAAATATGTTTTTGCCTAACCTTTTGGCTATTGTCGCTTCTATTGTGGTGTTGTGGATCTATTTTAGAAAAGATATACCATTTAGTGTAGATGTCTCTAAACTCCCAGAGCCTAAAAGTGTGATTAAAAACCACACTATGTTTAAGTTCTCATGGATATTTTTAACCCTTTTAATGGTTGGATATTTTATAGGAGATATCTACAACTTACCAGTATCTGTTTTTGCTCTTGGTGGGGCTTTGGTGTTTTTAGCGATCGCAAACAGCTACAAAGCTGTCAAGCCTATCATGACGATCAAGGCCGCTCCTTGGCAGGTTGTTTGGTTTAGTATAGGGCTTTATGTAGTTGTATATGGTCTTAAAAATGCAGGTTTTACAGATGTGATAGCTTCTTGGATCATGGAGTTAAACACTCATGGAGATACTGTTGCAATCATAGGGACAGGTTTTTTATCTGCCTTTATAAGTTCAGTAATGAACAATATGCCAACAATTATGATCATGGATATAGCTATAGATAAAGTTGGATATATAGGGAATGAAGCCCTTGTTTATGCAAATATATTAGGAGCAAACCTAGGACCTAAAATGACACCTATCGGTTCACTAGCTACACTTTTATGGCTGCATGTTTTAGCTAAAAAAGGTGTAAAGATTACATGGGGTGAGTATATGAAAGTTGGGCTTGTTATAACTCCGCCTGTGCTTTTTGTTGCTTTGCTTGGTTTGGTTTAGACTCGTCATCCTCTGGCTAGACCAGAGGATCTAGTGACTGAGGTTAGATTCCCAATCAAGTTGGTAATGACGAACGTGTCAAGTTGGGAATGACAATCCTCTCGTCATCCTCTGGCTTGAGAAGAGGATCTATTGTACTTATGTTACTAAAATAACCACTGCCCAAATTTTTATCATCTAACCTTTACTAAATTAAGTAAATTACATTATAATATCTACTTATTTATCACAAAGTAATAACAAAAAAACTAAGGGGTATCATGACTCAGGTGGATATTATAGTTGTTGAAGATGATGAGATCACAGCTCTAAATCTTAGTATGTCGCTCCAAAAACAAGGTTACAATGTAGTAGAGACATGTTCAAATACTGATGATGCTAAAAGCAAAATAGCCCTACATATACCAAACCTAGTGATTATCGATATATCCTTACAAGACATCTCTGATGGCATAGAGCTTGCAAAGTTCATAAAACAACAATACAATCTGCCATTTATCTATCTAACTTCTCATAGTGATGATGAGATCATATCCAAAGCTAAAGTTACTGAGCCATATGGCTACATTGTAAAACCATTTGATCCAAGTTCACTTCATGCGACTATACAGATGGCTATGTTTAAGTTTGATGTTGAAAACTCCAGAAAAGATGATCTAAGCTCACTTAAGATGGACAAGCTAAACCTTGAAAAACTTCTCTACTCTAAAAGAGCTTCAGATGAGCCTATAGTTCCATTTGGGGATGATTACCACTTAGATATCTCTATATGTGAGACTTTTTATAAGGGTCAAAAAATAAAGTTGACAAAAAAAGAGAACGCATTTTTACGCCTACTTGTAGCACAGCTTGGAAAAGTTGTTACGTTTGAGCAAGCTAGAGACTATGTGTGGGACGAGAGCGGTGCTACTGAGAACAGTGTTAGAACGCTTGTTTGGAGGCTTAGAAATAAGCTTGAGACAGATATAATTAAAAATGCTTCGGGGATTGGTTACTTTATAGAGGAGTAATCTAAGATAAATTTATACTATTTATATAGTTTAAAATACTCTCATAACACTCTTTATAATTATACTCTTCATTTTTATTTTTTGCATTTTTTTCCATCTCAGATGCCAAAGTTTGCAAATACTCTATCCTAAAGTTGGCACTTGATCCTTTAACACTATGAGAAAGCAGTGATATCTGCTTAAACTCTTTTTTCTCTATAGCTAGCTCTAACTCTGGTAGTATTTTTGCCATCTTTTTTAAAAACATCTCCATTAAGAGAGCTACCTCATCTTTGTTTAATTTCAGCTCATCCATAAGCTTTTCTAAGTCAAGCCCCTCTACATCTTTTGCTTGCTTTGGTTGTGCATTCTCTTTTGAATCGCACTCTTGTAAATAGAGTTTAAAAACCTTTTCTAGCTCTTTTAGCACTATTGGTTTTCCTAAAAACGAATCAAATCCACTCTTTAGACCCCTCTCTTTTGCCCCTTTGATCACATTTGCCGTAAGTGCTGAGACTGGTGTGTGTTTTAAACCCATATTTTGTTCATAGTTTAGTATCTTTGCAACAGACTTATTTCCATCCATCACTGGCATCTGCTCATCCATAAGTATAAGATCATAATCTGGATTTTCTCTGTATAGATCGTATGCTTCAAGCCCATTACCTACTATGTCAAAGTCTAATCCAAACTTAATAAGTATGATCTTAATAAGTTCCTGATTTGCTTCATTATCCTCTGCTACAAGTACTTTTCCTTTGTAGCTTTTAAACTTTTTATGGTTAATGGTATTTGTAGTATTTGGATTTAGAAGTTCTAAAAACTTAGTTTTAAATTTAGTACAATAAAGTGGAAAAGTTACAGACTGTATATTTTGGCAGTCATTATACTTGTTATTTTCCTTAGTCATCAAGGATATAAACTTTTTATCTGAAGCGTTGATAACATAGTTTTGAGTTTCCTGATCTTGAATGTCCTCATCTATAAAAAAAGCTATGTCATACTCAGTATCAAAACTATTTACAACTTCTATATCTATACTAAATACACTAAAATATTTTAGTATTGAGTCTAGTTTAAATCTATTTTTTTCATTAGTAAAATAAAAGATCAACTTTTTGCCTGATAGGTCAGGTATATCATTCATAATATTAGATTTATAACTATCAACCTCAACTGGGACCTCAAGATAAAAGGTACTACCCTCACCTAGCTTTGATTTTACATAGACATTTCCATTCATCAAGTTAGCTAATTGTCTGGATATCGATAAACCTAGACCTGTCCCACTTGTAAAATCTAGAGTTTTCTCGTATGTTTGCGTAAAGGCTGAGAAGATCAACTCCTGATTTTCCTCACTGATCCCCACACCGCTATCACTTACACTTATTTTTAGTTTTTTATCGCCACAACTTGCTTCAACTACAATCTTTCCACCATCTGGTGTAAACTTTATAGCATTACTTATAAAGTTGGATATTACTTGCTTTATCCGCAATCCATCTGCATAAATTTCACCTGGTATTAAAGGGTCTATAAAAGAGACAATTGTTATGTTTTTATTTGAAGCAGATGCCACAAAAAGCTCTAAAGTGTGACTTATTTCCTCATGGATAGAGAAGTATTTTGGCTCAACTGTAAACTCTCCACTTCTTAGTTTTGAAAAGTCAAGTATATCGTTTATGATGCTTAGTAGTGTCTCACCACTTGTGTTTATTATATCAAGATAATTTCTATGCTTCTTTGAGGTTTCCTCCTCTCTAAGTACATTCACAAAGCCAATAATTGCATTTAGAGGTGTTCTGATCTCATGAGACATATTTGAGAGGAAGTGATCTTTTGCCAAAGTTGCTTTTTCAGCTTCTGCTCTTGCATCTGTCAACTTTTGAAAGATGGTGTTTGTGTAGTAGCTAAGAATTCCCCGAAAATTTTTATCAAAAAGGTAAGATAGTTCATCAAAAAGCTCTTTTGAATTGATCTTTTTATCATAAGTTAAATCTACCATTGAGCGTCTAAAATGACTGCAGATCTCAAACAACTCATCTGCACTTATCTCTCTGTTTTTAAGGTACGCTAAAAGCTCCTCCATAACAGGGCAGTTTCCAACTTCAGTTTTACCACTTATAACACTCATAAAGTAGTCAAAAACACCTGAACCATACTTTTGTATAAAGTGACTTGGCTCGATCGATCTCTCTAAAAGTATCCTTTTTGAAGTCTCATAAGAGATCCAATTTGCTAATATCTGATCTTTTGAAGATTCAAAGATATCTTTATGCTTTATAAGCTCTGGTCCAATAATCTTCATAGTTTAGCTCAGTATCTTTGTTATGATCTCATAAGTATTTTTAGACAAAGATTTTTCTGAGGCTATACGCTCTAGCTGAACTCTCATCAACTCTTTGTTAGTGCTGTTCATCTTTTCATATATCTTAAAAGCACCCAAAAGGGCTGAAGCCATCTGAGCATTTATTTTGTCAATCTCCATAATTTTATCTGCAACAAATGTGTATCCGTGCCCATCTTTTGCATGAAAATGTTTGTAATTTCTAGCAAACACACCAATTAATGATCTTACTAAGTTTGGAACCCTCTGATCATATACTTCATCATTTTGCAATGCCATTACACGATCTAGTGTGCCATCTCTACTAGATGCAGCTAAAATTGAGAAGTATTTGTTCATAACTAACGTGTCATCTTTATATCTTTGGTAAAAATCAGCTGTAGCTATAGCTGATTCTTTTTGAGTTGTATTTTCAAGTATATCAAGTGCTACTATCTTATCTGTCATGGTTTTTGAGTTTTCATATTGCACCCTAGCAAGCTCAATTGCATCTTCGCTTTTTAATGCACTAAGCATTTTTAAAGCTCTATTTTTAATTGAACGCTGCCCCGTGCTTTTTGCATCTATTTTGTCATTTTCAAGATTGTTGTGTTCTTTATATATTAAGAGAAGTTTTGAATTGTGTACACTTGCTAAATGTTTTTTAAGTCGTTCCCTTGCTTCATACAAAGGTTCAAAATCTATAACATCTTGCCTTTGCATAAGTGTGGAGACAGAAGGTAGATCAAGAAGAAGTGACTTAAATGAAAGATCAAGACTATTATCTTCTAAAATATATCCATATGTATCTACAAACTCACTTTCAATCTCACCTGTTTGGATAATCTGTTCTAGTGTTTCGATCGCATATGATTGCATCGACTCATATCTTACAAAACTATTTGAATCGTGTCTACTTAAAAATGGATAGTTGTTTCTTTCTTGTTTTATTATTATTGGGGCTGAAAAATCACGATTTATCGATAGTGTCGGTTTTGAATCAAGACTGTAAGAAAACTCTTCAAACTCCTTAGAGACAATGATCGTCTCTTGGACAACCTCGTTTGCACCTTCGTCTAGAAGTGCTATTTTAAGCGGATAATAATAAGCACTTTGATGTTTACCATCAACTGTATTTGGGATCACCTGAGTTAAACGAAGTGTGTATGTGTTGTTTTCAAAAATCTCACTTACCAAAAGTCTTGGTGTACCACTTTGATGGTACCACTTCTCAAACTGGCCCAGATCAATCCCACTTGCCTCACTCATAGCCCATAAAAAATCTTTTGTAGTTACAGCTTGACCATCAAAACTCTCAAAATACAGATCTGTTGCTTTTCTGTAATCTTCTTCCCCTAATAGAGTATGGATCATACGGATAACCTCAGCACCTTTTTCATAAACAGTAGCTGTGTAAAAGTTGTTCATAGATATATAAGATTCTGGCTGGATAGGATGTGCTGTAGGTGAAGAATCTTCAACAAACTGACGCTCACGTAAAGCTTTTACATCCTCTATGCGTTGAACCTCTTTTGAGTTTAGATCGCTTGAGAAGCACTGATCACGAAAAACTGTAAGACCCTCTTTTAGGGTTAGTTGAAACCAGTCACGACATGTGATCCTATTTCCCGTCCAGTTGTGAAAATACTCATGTGCGATCACGCTTTGGATACCCATAAAATCATGATCAGTTGCAAGCTCTTTAGAAGCTAAAACATAGTGGGAGTTAAAAATATTTAACCCCTTATTTTCCATAGCCCCCATATTAAAGCTATCTACTGCTACTATATTATAGATATCTAGGTCATACTCACGACCGTACATCTTCTCATCCCAAAGCATAGCATCTTTGAGTGACTTCATAGCGTGGTAGCATTTTGATTCATTTCCCCTATCACAGTATATATTTAGCTCTACATCTTTACCACTTTTTGTTTTAAAACTATCATTTATAGATCCTAGATCACCCGCTACTAGTGCAAAAAGATATGATGGTTTTGGGTGTGGATCAAACCATGTTACGCCATGTTTTGAGTTAAAACTATCGTGACACTGTGCTTTGTTACCGTTTGAGAGTAACACTGGATACTTCTCTTTATCTGCGATCACAGTAGTTGTAAAAACAGCCATAACATCTGGTCTGTCTATATATGGCGTGATCCTTCTAAAACCCTCTGGTTCATTTTGTGTACAAAAAATATCTCCTGACTTGTAAAGCCCCTCTAATTCTGTATTGTTTTGTGGATAGATCTTGTTTTTAATCTTTAGTGTAAACTCGCTAGGTACATCATTTACACTTAGTATCTCATCTTCATAACTATAACGTGAACTATCAAGTTTATGATCATCTAAGTAGATCTCTAAGAGTTCAAGGTCTATACTGTCTAGTTTTAGAGTAGATGTTTTAGACTTAGCTTTGATCTGCATCACATTTGTGACTGTAGCACACTCTTCTTGAAGTTCAAACGTTAAGTTAATCTGCTCAACTATAAACTCAGGTTTTTTATAATCTTTTAAATATATTGCTTTTACTTCGCTCATGAATCTTCTTTAAGTTTTATAATTAGAATATTATATCCTCTATGGTTTTGTTTATCCTTAACATAAGATTATTTTGTTAAAATTCTTATAACTATTTTTAAGGATTTTTATGAAGACCCATACACTTTTGATGCCACTTGACATGCACCTACACCTACGCGATGGTGTTATGCTTGAAAAGGTAGCCCCACTTACAGCGTACAGTTTTTCAGGTGCTATCATTATGCCAAACTTAGTACCGCCTGTTACAACCCTTGAGGATGTACAAAGCTATAAAGAGCGTATTATGGCAACAGTTCCAAACGATTTTTTTGAGCCATATATGACACTTTTTTATCAAAACTACGATAGAGCGTTTTTAGAAAGCGTTGCTGAGCATATAACTGCGATCAAGCTCTACCCAGATGGTGCTACTACAAACTCAGATGGTGGTGTTAGCAGCTTTGATATAGAAGATATGCGTGAAACACTAGAGACAATGAGTGAGCTTGATATCCCACTTTGTGTACATGGTGAGACTGCTGGATTTGTTATGGATAGAGAGGCTGAGTTTATGAGCATATATGAACTACTTGCTAAAAACTTTCCAGACCTTAAGATCATAATGGAGCATATAACTACAAAAGCAGCTGTTGATATGTTAGATAAGTACGACAACCTCTATGCTACGATCACGGTTCACCACCTGCTTTTAACTCTTGATGATGTAGTTGGTGGGATGATGATGCCACACCACTTCTGCAAGCCAATAGCAAAACGCCCAGAAGACTTGGACGCACTACTTAGCGTAGCACTAGAAGCTCATCCTAAAGTTATGTTTGGAAGTGACTCTGCTCCACACCCTAGAGATAAAAAAGAGTCATGTGGTTGTGCAGCTGGTGTCTTTACAGCACCTATCGCACTGCAATTACTATGTGAGATCTTTGAGAGTCACGACAAACTAGACAACTTACAAGAGTTTGTAAGTGACAACGCACAAAGAATATATGGGATCTGCCCTGAATTTAAAGAGATTGTTTTAGAAAAAAGGGTATTTGAGGTGCCGGCTGACTACTCTGGTGTAGTACCTCTTTATGCTGGTAAAGAGATAAACTGGGCTATACAGATCGTTGAATAAGATACTACTTTTAGAAGATGATCTCCTACTTGGGGAGACGCTAACAGACCTACTTGAAGATCAAGGCTATAGTGTATCTTACTACCCAAATGGGCAAGATGCACTTGATGCTACATTTGAAGAGAAGTTTAACCTCTACATTTTAGATATTAATGTACCACAAATAGATGGTCTGACACTTCTTAAAGAGCTACGCCAAGCAGAGGACAATACACCTGCGATCTATCTAACATCACACCAAGAAAAAAACAAACTCTTAGAAGGGTTTGAAAATGGTTGCGATGACTTTGTTAAAAAACCATTTGACAATGACGAACTACTCGCTAGGATCTCATCGATCCTAAAACGCACTAACCCCTCTAAAAATTCAGACTGTATAGATAAACTTTGTCACGATGAGACACACAAAAGGATCTTATATGAGGACAAAGAGCTAGAGCTTTCTAAAAAAGAGTACCAACTTTTACTTTTACTCATGAGACATGTAAATTCTACACTTCCAAAAGAGTTGATCTTAGATGAGTTGTGGAGCAGCAACGATGGTGGTAGCGATGGTGCACTAAGGGTTTACATAAACCGTATAAAACAGTTAGTGCCTGAGTTAAATGTGCAGAATATTAGAGGCGTTGGATACAAACTTGTTTTATAATCTTAGACTAAATATATTTATATACTACTTTTTTACAACTGTTGGCTTTTTGGGTGTTTTTTACTACTCCTTGGAGATTTTAGAGTTTAATGATCCATACCTACTTTTAGCACTTTTAGCTACTCTTGCTATATTTTCTGGGGTATTTATCTCAAAGCTTGCAGTTGATCCGCTAAAAGATCATATAAAAAACATTGAACAACTCTCAAAAGAGACCCTGCATGAACTAAACCTCCCAATAGCTACGATCAAAACAAATTCGCAGATGCTCAAAAAAAACATTACAGATGAAAAAGATATAAAAAGGATATCTAGAATACTTAGTGCTTCAAGTATGCTTCAGGAGCGTTACAACGAACTTGATTATATGATCAAAAACCACACTGCAAAAGAGGTCAACGAGGAGTTTGCACTAGATCTTTTAGTAAATGAGCGTGTAGATTTTTTACAAGCGATCTACCCAAATAAACATATAAATACAAATTTGGTTAAAGTAAATATCATAAATGATAAAATTGGGCTTGGTAAAGTTATTGACAATATTATTGACAATGCTGTAAAATACAGCCAAAATTCAAAAAATATAGATGTAGTTTTAGAACACAAAACACTAACCATCCAAGACTATGGCAAAGGTATGGATGAAAATGAGGTTGTAAAGGTATTTGACAAGTACTACCAAGGTGATTCAGAGGAACAAGGTTTTGGGATCGGTCTTAGCCTTGTAAAAAGGTTTTGTGACAAACAAAACATAAAACTATCTATAGACTCAAAACAAAATATCGGAACAAAAATAATTTTACATTTTAGATAAGGAAACAGATGGATAATTCAAACCTTTTAGAGTATGCAGAGCAAGCAGTTGACTACGGAGTTATGGGGATACTTATACTTATGAGTATCGTTACATTGTGGTTATTTATTGAACGTATGATGTTTTACAGATCAGTTAAAATAGATGATTATGATCATAGAGACAACCTTGAGATTGACCTAACTGATAACATAAGCATTATAAGTGCGATAGGTTCAAATGCACCATATGTAGGTCTTTTGGGTACTGTGCTTGGGATTATGATCACCTTTTATACTATGGGTGATGCTGGGGCTGTTGATGCAAAAAGGATCATGGTTGGACTTGCACTTGCTCTTAAAGCTACAGCGATGGGGCTTATAGTAGCTATTCCATCTATAATTTTCTATACTATCTCGCTGAGAAAAATAGAAAAAATCTTAACAAAGTATGATGTAAAAAATGGCCAAGTGTAAAAAAGCTCCAAAAAGGTTTGATGAGATAAATGTAATACCTTTTATTGACATAATGCTTGTGCTGTTAGTAATGGTTTTAACTACAGCTACATTTATAAAACAAGGTGTGATCCCAGTAGATCTTCCAGAGGCAAAAGAATCATCAAAACAAGAAGATGACAAAGAGGACATAACTATTTATGTCAACAACAAAGGTGAGATGTTTTTAGACAAAGACAAGGTAGACATAAAAACACTAAAAGAGAAACTTAGTTCAATCTCAAAAGAAAGAACAGTGATCTTAAGAAGCGACAAAGAGTCAAGATTTCAAGACTTTGTAAACGTTATGGATATACTAAAAGAGTTAAAACATGAACAGCTTTATATAGTAACAAAAGAGTAACTTGAATATAAAAATTGAACTTTTTGAAGAACTAAGCCAGAGTGAAAACAATAGGCTCTATGAGATATCATCGATCAAAAACTACAATAAGGGCAATATTGTCTTTTATGAAGGTGATAAACCTGATAAACTACACCTTTTGTTAGATGGAATCATAAAGGTGTATAAGGTTGATTCTAAAGGAAATGAAGTGGTTATGCACTTTTTTCAGCCACAAACTCTTATAGCAGAAACCGCTCATATGCAAAATATAAATTATCCAGCTACAGCAATATGTGAAACTGACTGTCAATTGATTGAGATAGATTATGAGTTATTTGAAAAAGAGTTTTTACGTAACCCGGATATAAGTTTTAAAATTATTGAATCACTGTCTAAAAAAGTCAAATCTCTTCAAAATGTTATAACAACGAATCTTACTATGGATACTTTTAGCAGGGTATGTAAATTTATCTATGAAAACCAAAGCCATATACACGAGTTATCTCACAGAAAAATCGCAGCTATTTTAAACATAACCCCAGAAACCCTCTCTAGAAATATAGCAATCCTAAAAAAAGAGAAGATTGTAACCGTTACAAAACGCAAACTTCAAGTTTTAGACAATGAACACCTTAGTGATTATTGTTGATTTGAATCAATGAACTTATTTTTTTAACCCACTAATATTCTACAAAACAAAAACAGTTTTAAAGGATATTAATGAGTATGTTTTGTTACCAATGTGAAATGAGTACACCAAATGGATGTGGCTCATCAGGTGCTACTATAGGTACATGTGGAAAAGATGAAAATCTAGCCAGACTGCAAGATACAATGATTTTTGGCCTTAAAGGTCTTAGTGCTTATCGTGAACATCTGAATGAACTTAAACCCCAAGAGACAAAAAATGTTGATGATGTTATGAGTGAGACACTCTACTTTACACTTACAAATGTAAATTTTAATTTTGATGATCATATAGCACAGTTAATGAAAGTTGGAAGTGCTGGTGTAGAGGTTATGGATAAGCTATCAAATGCTCATACAGGTAAGTTTGGTATTCCAACCCCTGTAGTTGTAGATCAAAACAGAGTTAAGGGCAAAGCTATTTTGGTAAGTGGTCATAACTTAGAGATGCTTGAAAAACTTTTGAAAGCGACTGAGGGTAAAGGTATAAATATATATACACACTCTGAGATGCTTCCGGCTCATGGTTATCCTGAGCTTAAAAAATATTCGCATCTAAAAGGAAATGTAGGTAAAGCATGGTTTGATCAAGCAGAGTTGATGAAACGCTTTAAGGGTACTTTTGTAGTTAACACAAACTGTATCGTTCCACCAAAAAAAGATGCTGATTATGTAGATAGAGTGTTTACATATAAAATAGTCGGTATTGAGGGTGGAACTCAGATTGTTGATGATAATTTTGATGAACTTATTGAAAAAACACTTCAGTGTGAAGATACAAATATGGATGATAACCTCTCATTAGTTACAGGACATCATTATAAAACTATTTTAACTTTGGCTCCTCAGATCTTAGAAGCGGTACAAACAGGCAAAATTAGACAGTTTTTCGTGATCGCAGGATGTGATGCACCAGGTCGTGCAGGAGAATACTACAGAGAGATGGCAGAAAATCTTCCTGAGGACTGTGTGATCATCACTTCAAGTTGCGGTAAGTTTCGTTTTAACGATATAGATTTTGGAAATATTGAGGGGACTGAAATACCACGCTACCTTGATCTAGGACAGTGTAATGATTCAAATGGTGCAGTTGAGATCGCTAAAGCTGTAAGTGAAGCTCTAAATACTCCAATCAATGACCTTCCAATATCTATAGTTTTATCGTGGATGGAACAAAAAGCAGTTATTATACTTCTTGCACTATTTAGTTTAGGTATAAAAGATATATATCTTGGACCAAAACCACCTCAGTTTGTAAATGAGGAT
>JBEPWC010000015.1:0-15933 GCA_041642615.1 Sulfurimonas sp.
ATACTCTTGTGATACATCAACTAAAAACTTTCCGCTTAAAAACCTTCTTCCAATAAGCATAGGATACTTCATATCTGCACGGTTTGTCAAAGATATGATAGTTTTGTACTTTTTACCAAAAAACTTAACACTTACTTTTATAGAGGGACGAGTTTGTAGTTCACCGTTGGAGCTTTTTACTTTTTTGATTTTGTGTATTGGCATTTTCATCTTTCGTCCATGGTAAGCTTCATGAACTTCATCAAGTAGTGTAAAATGTACATAGCCATCACAGTCTATATATATGTGATCACAGTGCAGTGCATTTGAATCAGCACCGGTGTCTACTTTCGCGTCCAGATCAAAGAGGTCTAAATCTAAAATAGATATTTTCTCTTTTTTCCCAATAATTTTTTTGTCACTCATTTGAGTTTCTCCAGGAGTAATCTTATAAGAAAATTATATCTGTTTTTTTATAGTTTTTTGGTGTAGATTTAGAACAAACTTTTTTGTGTAGATGTAGTAGTTTTTGTATCTTCTACGTTTTCTTCCTTATGATCACAACTATTGTCACCGTTGTGTTTAAACTCTTCAACAAATGAGTATTTTCCATCAAAAAATAGTTGAAACTTACCACAGTCGTAGTTTAGAGGACATGAGCAATTTGAGCAAGCTGTTTGGTCGTTCATAAGTTTATTTTACTCTTCTTTCATAAATTTTATTTTAAAATATCTTCAAAATAGTTTATCCAAGCACTTAGAGTTTGCAGTCGTCTAGTCCTTGTACTATGACTGTTCATACCATAACTTGCATACATATCGTCAGTAATGGGTTTTTTGTGTAAAAAATTATGTGCAATGGGTTCTGAAAAAACTATTTTACAAAGCTCTTCGATCCTCTTTTTAAAAGGAAGTTTTACTATATGGTATCCAAGACCTGTAAGTGTGATGCACTCATCCTCCTCTTTAGCCACTCTTAGCCACTTTAGTACATTTAAGTAGTAGTCAATCTGGCGTGAGACGAGATCAAACTCTAGGTTTAGCTCTTGCTTGTTTATACACTCATTTTGAGAAACAACAAGCAACATATCTTGAACTTTTTCAAACTTATCAGCTTGTGGAAAAGGGATGTCTGTATCTACTTTGTTTTCATCGATCTCTACGTCGTAGATCGAAAACTTTGAAGCTGTCTGTTTAAACCTAAAAGCCATCTCTTGTGAATGATCAGCATAACCAACATCTCCATCATAGACATATGGTATAAATCTAAATATATCGTTTTGTAGATAAAATATATAGCTTTTTATATTTTTAGGGTTTTTTATCTCTTGTTTCCAGTAAAGCTCAGGATATAAAAGTTGTCTAATGTTTATGTTGTTTCTAAAACCGATCTTTGCTTCTACTAAGTGGATACTCTCTTTGCCCTCATAGCCGCCATCTACTTCGATCTGAACACCATCTATGTTGTAGCTAGTTGAGGCTATGCTAAAGTTTAACTCACCCCTTAAACGCCCACGAATACTTAAGTGCGTCTCTTCACCAAACACCTGATCACACATCTTTGAGATGTAAGCAATGTCGAGTGCACCACTCTCACTTTTTATGTTAAATGGATCTATGGTGGTTATATGTTTTGGTGGTTTAATCTCAACTATGTTGGTAGATATTTTTTCATCAATATCTATAAATGGATCGTTTTTAGCGATCCTGTAAAGGCCGTTTTTAATAGCTAGTATAGAGAGAGAATTTTCTTTCATGATCAAAGGCAAGTTTTCTCTAAAGTCTACTTTTGTCATAAGACGGGCTTCTTTGCCATCAACTGCTTTTATCTGATCTGCTGTTATGTCTGCATAGCCATCAGTTTGCACACTTGTTAGAATGTTGTATTTATCAAATATGTTTTGCCAAGACTCATTTGTAGTTATTTTACTTTTTGCCATCAGAGTCAACTTTATAGTTAAGAACTACAACTTCTTTGATCTTACCTCTGCCTGAGCCTTTTGAGTTTACAGCTCTACTTGCCATTACAGTTTTGACCTCATAGTCTTTGTAAAGATCTAAGATGTAATCTGTATGAGAGTTAGAGAGCATAAAGTAAGCACCGATGCTGTCTATATGATCGCATAACTCTTTTAGTCTCTCTTGCATATTTGCATCAAAACCCTGATCGGTATAAGATGTAAAGCTAGAAGTTTTGTTGATCGGAACATATGGTGGGTCAAAGTATACAAAGTCACCTTTTTGTACATGATCTTTGATCACTTCAAAATCACCTGTGTGTATCTCTGTGTTTGCTAAGAGTTTACTACACTCTTTGAGGTTTTCTTCATCTAGCCACTTTGGGTTTTTGTACCTTCCATATGGGACATTGTTTTGCCCCTTGCTGTTTACTCTATAGAGTCCATTAAAACCTGTTTTGTTGAGGTAGATAAACCTACTTGCTTTTTTTACACTACTTAGGAGTTTGTACTTTTTTTCGTCTCTGTCTAAGGCTCTTAGGTTGTAGTAGTACTCCTCTGTATTTTCATGCTTTTTAAGGTCTTTGATCAGTTTGTCGGTGTCGTTTTTGATCGTAGAGTAAAGGTTTGTAAGTTCGTGGTTATAATCACTTATAAAGCTGTTTTGATGTTTTAGTGAAAAAAAGAGTGCACCACCACCTATAAATGGCTCATAGTAGCGGTTATACTTTTTTGGTAAAAAACTTTTGAGTTCATTGATCAGCTGTCTTTTACCACCAACCCACTTTATAACTGGTTTACACACGTATTTAGCACCTTTAAAATAGTATCTTTTTTTTGAAATCGTATTTTACAATAATTAGTATTTTTTTGATAGATACAAGATGATCTCTTTTATCTCATTGCCATCAAAAAAAATATTTCTAGAGAGCTCACTGCTTAGTTTTTTTAAAAGTTCAGATTTTTTCTCTACATACAGTTCTTTGTTGTCTTTTATGGGTTCAAGTGACTCTTGCATTTGTTTTTCATACTCTTTTAAGATCTGAACTCTTTTTTTGTTTTTGGATTGAACTTTTTGTTTTGAACCAGTCCTAAGTGTTAACGCTATAACAACCACAAGAGCTAAAATCCCAAGTAGGGCATAAACAATCTCTGAATCCACTTGACCAACCTATATTTTAATTTTACCTATACTCTAAGCAACTTCTTTTTTATATTATAGAGAAATATTTTTAATCTAACATTGATTATTTTATACGTATTCATAATAAATTTTCTCCCCTCAAAAGATCTTGTAGTATAACTTTATAACAAAAAAACTATTTATTTAAAAAATATGTCAAATTGCAAAATAATTACATTTTATTATTGATTTTCTTATAAGTGAATTGTTTGATTTTTTAGAAAGTCTTTGGTGGAGCTGTGCGGAATCGAACCGCAGTCCGAAACATAGCTACTTTTAACCTCTACATGCTTAGAAAAGTTGTTTAGTTTAACCAGGACTTCACACAACTTGCAAAGCTAGACCAAGCGAGCCTCTAGCATTTCATTTTAAGTGGAGACACACTTAAAATATATCTAAATAAAGGGTTATACTTCGAATCTTGCTTATTTAGAATCCACAAGTGAAGCAGCCCGCCTCTTGCGAGGGGTTATAAACTTAAGCTACTGCTAAAGCTGGGCGATAGTTTGTATTGTTTGCGTTTAACAATGTTGAGCCGTGTAACGGGATGCTCAGCCCGACATGCAATCAAAAGCTACTAAGTCCCGTCGAAACCAAGTCAGCCCCTGTTGGAGGATAAAATTATATCTAAAATTTGTTAAATTAGAAACTATCACTAAGATCTGATTCACCTAGTAGCTCAGGTTTAAACATAATTACCTGGTTTCTACCGCTCTCTTTAGCTTTATATAGAGATACATCTGCAAATTTTATACATTTCCATATACTCTCACTGTGTTCAGGGAACATTGCACAACCAACACTTAAAGTTTTTGAAAACACTTCACCGTTTGCTTGAATTTTCTTTTTGGAAAATTCTACTCTTATATCTTCTGCTATTTTTATGACATTTTCTTTGTCACAGTTATATAGAAGTGCTATGAACTCTTCACCACCGTACCTGATGGCGATGTCAGACTTTCTAATGCTCTCTTTTATAACTTTTGAAACAACTCTGATGGCTTCATCACCCACATCGTGACCGTATGTATCGTTGATCATTTTAAAGTAATCTACATCTATCATTAAAACAGCATAGCTTACTTTCGCACGAAGTGCCTGAGGGATTGAGACATCAACAAACTCATCTAAGAACTTACGGTTATACATATCGGTCAGTTGATCGACTCTTGCCATTGTGTTTAGTATTTCCATCAGTTTTTTACTAACAATCGCAGGTCTAGCCGTTGTTATGTAGTCTTCAATATCACTCATTACAGCTCTTACTCTATCAGTTTCATCTTTTGTTTTTGTAACTATAGTAAGTATTAATGAGAGATCATTAGAAATACTATATGGCATACATATGTGCTCAGTTCCCTCATAGTCATACACAGGACAAGAATGTGGAAATATACTTGAGTCTACACTAGAGTGTATTCTATCTGCTCTACATTCATTGTCTAAAATCCCACAGTGGCACTCTTTTTCAGTATATACGATTTTTTTCATTTTGTTGAGTACATCTATCTCTGTCATTGTAAAATCATCTAATTTAAAATGTTCTCTTAGTACATAAGCTATTCTTTTATATATATCGTTTAGATCTTTGTCATTTTCGATCGTTTGTTTAAATTTGTAAATATCAGACAACCTATCTATAGTGTCATTAATGTTTTTAAGAGGATCGCTTTCTCTTACATAATTTTTATTTTTAATAAATATATATACTTTTTTATCAAGCTCTTCAAATGTCGTTTGGAGTTTCTCGAGCATACCATTTAAAAGTTTTGCTACAGATGCACTCTCCTCATTTGTGGTTACATTTACCCTAGTAGCATAGTTACCTCTGTATGTCTCATGCATAACTTTTTTAATAGAATAAAAAATACTAACGTAAGGTTTTATAAACCTGCTGATCACTATAAATACTAGGAGAATTACAATAAGAGTAATCCCAACATTTGATATGATCGCTTTAATACTGCTTGTACGTATATCTGTCGTGTCCATAACCATACTTACAACACCTAACACTTCACCTTCAGTTGCTTTGTGACACTGCATACAGTTTGGGTTTCCGTATTCTGAAGCGGCATAAGGGATAGTTACACGCATAAAACTTTTACTTGGAGTTTCAGTTGTTATAACCTTTTTCTTTCCGCTTAAGAGCACTTCTTTGTCGGTATTGTCCCTTGGTGTTTCGTTGTTAAAACCCTCACCGTACTGCTTTATTACTGTAGGTGAGCGTGCAACCCAAAGTTCACTTATATTATGAAGGTTATTAATCTCATTTAGGAAAAACTCCCTATGATCCATCATCCCGTTTACCATATGAGATGTGAGTCCTGTTTTTAAAACCTCTGCTGTTAGTTCTGCTTTTTCCTCTGCGTGTTTTAACCCGGATTCCCTGAAGTTAAATAATGTACTTACCGTTAAAGCTATAAAAAAGAATGTGAATATAGCTACTAAAGATATGATTATTTTTTGTCTAGACCCAATTTTATTTTCTTCCAATTTTTCCCACTTTTTATAAAAATAATTTTAGATGGTAACAATGTTTTACTTAAAGTATGTTATATTTTAACAATGTTGCGTTAATCACTTGTTTTATATTGTTTGATTGTCTATGCAAATATATATTTATACAACAATATAAGGTTTTAATAATTGATACAAATAAATTTGTTAAAATAAATAAAAAGAATATATATGTCAGAACATCATCATTCTCACCATCAGGTTAGTGGCAAGAACCTTTTTATAACTGTTGTTTTAAATGTAATAATTACAGTGGCTCAGTTTATTGGCGGGTTTTTATCTGGATCACTAGCACTTCTTAGTGACGCTATGCATAACTTAAGTGATGTTGCATCTTTACTTATAGCTTACTGGGCAAACAGACTATCAAAAAAACCTCGAAGTACAAAAAAAACATTTGGGTATCATAGGGCTGAGATCATAGCGGCTCTTTTTAACTCATCTGTTTTGATCGCTATATCTATTTACTTGATCTTTGAAGCTATAAACAAACTTTATAATCCTGAGCCTATAAACTCATTTTGGGTGATCATACTAGGCCTTCTTGGGATCGTAGTGAATGCTCTAAGTGTATTTATAATAAAAGATGATGCAAAGTCCAACATGAATATGAAAGCGGCGTATTTACACCTTTTAGCTGATGCTATGACATCATTTGCTGTAGTTGTTGGTGGAGTGTTGATGTATTATTTTAATATTTTCTGGATTGATTCTGTGATCACGATCATGATAGCACTCTATCTGATCTGGGCATCTTATGCTTTAGTAAGAGGATCTTTGTCAGTTTTAATGCAGTTTGTACCAGATGAGTTAGAAGTAGATAAAATCGTTGGTACTATAACTAAACTTGAAAATATAGATAACGTCCACCATGTCCATTTATGGCAGTTAGATGATCACAAGATCCATCTTGAAGCACATCTAAATTTTGTTACAAATATATCTTTAGAGGAGTCTACAAAAGTTATAAACATACTTGAAAAAGAGCTACAAGAACTATATGGGATCTCACATGTTACATTTCAGTGTGAATACAATAGATGTGAGGATAAAGATATTATAAAAAGATATCAACCCCAAGCTCTTTAGCATACTCTTTACCTTTTTTAGTTAGTTCTATATCGTTTGAAGCATCAACATCTATAATCTCGTAAAAACGCATCTCTTTGATCAGGTCTAAAAACTTAGATTTATCAAGGTTTATGAGTCTAAAAACAGATGTTAGGTTGATCGGAGTTGCTCTTGCTATGACATAAAATGTTTGAAGTGCGTGTTCTCTTTGAAAAATATCTTTGTATCTCTCAAGGAGTTTATTTATTTTTATAGTCCTTAGTATATCTTTCTCATCAAGATCATATTGGGTAAAGTCAAACTCACGTTCTAGCTCCTCTACGATTAGTGCATCGGGATTATTTATATCTATTTTTTGATACTGCATAAAACTCTCCAAAAATATTTATTTGTTAAATCTAAGCAAAAAAAGTACCCAAAATGGATCTGTTAAAAAACTAGTGATAAGATCTAGTAAAACAAAACCGGAGGCAGGTTATGGAAAATAATTTTTTAGACGCGATGCTTTTTAGACATGCATGTAAAGAGTTTGATCAGACAAAAAAGATCCCAGAGCAGGATTTTATAAACATATTAGAGATTGGAAGGCTGAGTCCTAGTTCCTTTGGTTTTGAACCATGGAAGTTTTTAGTGATCCAAAACAAAGAGTTAAGAGAGAAACTAAAAGAGTTTACATGGGGTGCTCAAGGTACACTCCCTACAGCTAGCCACTTTGTGATCATACTAGCAAGAAAGAAAAAATCTATGATCTATAACAGTGAGTATATCTACGATATGATGAAAAACACACATAAGTTAGATGATGAGTCGATAAAACTAAGAACTGAGTTTTACGAGAAGTTTCAAAAAGAGGATTTCAACCTTTTAGAGAGTGATAGGGCTATGTTTGATTGGGCTAGTAAACAAACTTATATAGCTATGGCTAACATGATGAGTGGTGCTGCTTTTGTAGGTGTAGACTCGTGTCCTATTGAGGGGTATGATGACAAAAAAGCACAAGAGTTTTTAGAAAAAGAGTTAGGTGTAGATACTAATGAGTTTGGAGTATCTGTTATGGTTGCATTTGGGTATAGAAAAAATGATCAAAATGGAAAAACTAGACAGAGTTTAGATGAGCTTGTAGTAAGCTATAACTAACGCTGAAAGCTAGATTTTTAACTTACTGATCTCTTCTACAGGGATCGGTTTACTATAGAGATATCCCTGTGCAAGTCTACAGCCATTTTCTCTTAGGAAGTCCTCTTGCTCTTTTGTTTCAACACCCTCTGCTATAACATCTAGATTCATATTTTTAGCAAGGTTAATGATCGACTGAGTGATCGTTTTGTCATTCTCATCTGTAAAAATATCATCAACAAACGACTTATCAATTTTAAGTTTGCTAATTGGGAGCTGTTTTAGGTATGAAAGCGAAGAGAAACCAGTACCAAAATCATCCAAACTTATTTTGATTTTCATTTTTTTAATTGCATGTAGTATACCAACTGCTTCATGTATATCATCTATAAAAAAGCTCTCTGTTATCTCAAACTCTATGAGGTTTGGATCACATTTTGTCTTGCTAAGAAGCTTTTTTACAGTAGGTATAAACTCAGGATCCTTAAGTTGTTTTGTTGAGATATTTATCGCGATCTTTTTAAAACCTTTATTTTCGTTTTTCCACTTTGTTGTTTGTAAAAGTACACTCTCTAGTATTATCTTACCTATATCTATTATAAGCCCAGTATGCTCTGCAATTGGGATAAATTTTATAGGTGATATGATCGAACCATCAGTATCTATCCATCTAACCAACGCCTCAAATCCAACGATAGTTCTTGAATCTATATCTACTTGAGGCTGATAGTAGACAATAAACTCATTGTTCTTTATAGCCTCTCTTAGTTTTGTTTCTACTACAACTCTTTCATAAGCTTTTTGAGTCATAGACTGTGTGTAAAAACTGTATGTATTTCTACCATTTTCTTTAGCTTTATACATAGCGGCATCCGCATTTTTTAACAGCTCCTGAGCATCGTCTCCATTTTCTGGGTATACACTTATCCCTATACTTGCTCCACTATATAGTTTGTTGTTTTTATATTGATACGGTTTTTGCAGTTTAGTTAGTATTTTTTGGACTAGCCCTATAACTTCATCTAGATCATGAATACCTTCTAAAATCATAGTAAATTCATCACCGCCAAGTCTTGAAACTGTGTCACTTTTTCTAATGTCATCTTGAAGTCTGTTTGCCGTCTCTTGTAAAATATGATCACCTGCATCATGACCGAGTGAGTCGTTGATCTCTTTAAAGTGATCTAGGTCTATAAAGAGTAGGGCGACATGATTTTTATATCTTTGAGCTGATTTTATAGAACGATTAAGTCTGTCAGAAAATAGTACTCTGTTAGGGAGCATAGTTAAGCTGTCATAATGAGCCTGATAATCAAGTTCATTCTTCTGATCTTCTAAAAGTTTTTGGTTTTCTAGGTGTTCTGTTATATCGTGTCCCATCTCTACGATCGCATACAAATTATTGTCTTTGTTATACAGAGGTGTAGTTGATAGCTCTATATAGTGTAGTTCACCTTCAGGAGTTAAGTGTTTGTGTATCATCTGAACACTTTTAAGCTTTTCAAAAGTTTGAGTAAGTGGACATGGATGCTTATCACCTTCACAAGGGTGATCCAAGTGGTGAGACATCTCATAACACTTAGGATGCTCTAAATCTTTTATGAAGCTCTTCTTACTAAATTTTTTTGCATAATCATTAGCAAGCAAGACATTGTAATCCTTGTCTATAACCATAATAGACTCATTTATACCATTTATAATACTTTGTAAAAATATATGTTGTTGCTCAAGCTTGGTGTCTTTTTCTTCAACCTCTTTAGAAAGAAGTTTGTTTTGTAGCTCTGTTTTCTCTTTGTAATGTTTAGAGTTGTTAAGCATTATAATTAAAAATATTCCTATAGCTAGTAAAAATATAAAAGCTAAAATTGAGTTATGGTAAAAGTTTATATACCCAAGGTCTATCTTATCTAAGGGGTAAAACAGTACAAAGTACCCCATATTGTTTCCAAGTACATCTTTTTGTTTGTATATGGTGATAAACTTATTGTTTTTAGTGTCAATTATATAGTCACTTTGATCTTTTATTAGCTTTTCAATACCGTATTGCTTAATGTACTCTCTGTTTGACTTAGTCGCATTTAGATTTGCTATATAGTAGTCATCCAAAAACATCTTTGTAAAGGGCTTTTTTATCTGCTTTTTATAAGATCTATCAACCAGTACAACTGGTTCAAAGTCTATATTTACAAGTTGATTAGCAATTGAATTAAACTTTGCTACAACTTCGATTGTCCCCATATATTTACCATTATCAAACATTGGAACCATAGCTTTAAATGCCATATCAAAAAGACCTACACTTATGGTCGATCTTATCTTTGGATCTTTTAGCATCTGTACCATATCTTTACGCACTTTTGTTAGATCATCACCACGTTTTTTAGTCCAGCTTCTATATATGCTAACAGCGTTTAGGTCACTAACTTGGATCCATATATGTTTATAACCAGTGTTTTCTTGAAGTTTTTTTGCAAATAGATCTAATTTAAAATCTTTCATAGAAGACTTTTTAATTGCCTCTATATATTGTGGATCATTAGCCAGTGAAAGAGCTATAAACAATATCGAATCGTTTTTTGCGTCTATGTATTCTTTGGTTGTAGTCTTAACCTTATTAGCTAAAGAGGAGTATTTTTCATTAACCAGTGATTCTGTACGGATACTTAATAACAGGTCACTAATGAATAACGTAGTTATAAGTACAGCTATAGATATAAAAATATTTTGACGTTTTAACTGCTTAAACATTATTTATAAACTACCGTTAACTGAACTCTGGCAATGTTGTCCATGTTGTCTAAAATATTTTGTGCACTTGTATTATGGGGTGCATCTGCCTTTGCAAAAGTGTAGTTAAAGTCTATTCTGTTAAAGTCTTTGATTTTGTAGGAGAGACCAACTGTAGTATTTTTAAAAACTCTCTCTTTTGTGTTGGTATTTGTCATTCTGTTATATTGATCGTATCTGGCTAACAGATCTATATTTGGCTGAACTTTGTATATGCCAGATAGATAATAACCCTTTGCTTCATTGCCCTTATCTGCTTCTATCTGAAAGTGCCAGTTGTTTTGGTTTGAAACTGTGTTTACATCTTTTGCCCCGGTAAATATCATCCCATCTCCTCTAATGTATTCACCTTCTAGTCTAAGCGTGCCATCAAAGTATGTAAATCCAAGTCCATATCTTGTTCTATCGTAAAGTTTATCAAGTAACTTTCTTTTTCCATCTTGGTACCACAGGTAAAATTTAAACGATTCGCTGTTATAACCTTTACCGCCACCGAAAACATTTTCATATGCTGCGTATAGATAGTGTGTAGGGTGTGAACCGTTTTCATTATCCATCTGTATTCCGCTACCAAGCCCAGCCATATATGCGTATGAGATGGAGTTTTTCTTATCTAAATCTATTTTCTGAAATAGCTCTACCCCAGTGTCTCTATAAGCACCGACGGAGTGTGTAGGGATTCCTTGGTATGTCGTAGAGTTAACACTTTTTACAGATATGAACCTCTCAAGAAGAAGCTGATCACTAACAGTTGTAAACTGTATATAGGGTGATGTAAATCTAGCCATTAAACCCTCTTCACTTCCGGGGTATTTGTATTGTCCGACTCTTATGTTTAGAGGTAAATACCTAAAAGTGACGGATAGATCGGTTAGATAGCTGTGCTGTTTGTGTCCTGCAGGATTTGTTATGCCGTTTTGAGCAAACTCAGTAAGGATAAAATAGTTGATTTTATTTTCACTGTCTAGTTTACCTCTCAACCCTATTCTAAGTCGTGCAATAATTAATGATTCTTGTTCTGATAAACTTGGTTTGTTCATTGAAAAAGGGGTTTTGTTTATTCCGTTTTGTTCATAGATATCTCCGGAGTTGTCTATATACCTTAACTGTCCAAATCCCCATAAATTATGATCTTTTGCTTTTTCATTTTGAGTGCCTTGGATCATCAACCAGTTTGATGCATAAAGATAGTTTGTAAATACAAATAAAAGCAGTATTAATTTAGTCATGGAACATTGTATCGAAGTTAATATTTGTTTTTGTTGAAGTGGTGGCCTGTCTCGGAATCGAACCAAGGACACAATGATTTTCAGTCATTTGCTCTACCGACTGAGCTAACAGGCCATAAATAAGATTCTCAATCAAGTTGAGAATGACAAGTAATTAAAAGTGGTGGCCTGTCTCGGAATCGAACCAAGGACACAATGATTTTCAGTCATTTGCTCTACCGACTGAGCTAACAGGCCATCTTTTAAAGGACGAAATTATATACTTTTGGGGCTGAATGTTAGCTTATACTTTGTTATCTTAATGGAATCGACCATTTTTTATAAAAAGCGATCATCCTTAAGAGGACTCCAAAGACAAACAGTACAAGTAAGCTTAGTAGGTTTATATACTCAAACCTATCTAAAATGTAAACTACGATCCCTACTAAAAGTGCAACGGTCCCATAAAATCCAGTTTTAAATACAAAAGGGACCTCATTTATGATCACATCCCTAACTATCCCTCCACCAACAGCTGTTATAAATGAGATAGCAAGAACCCCTGTAAAGTTTAGACCATTCTCTAGTGCTATTAATGCACCACTAATACTAAAAGAAGCAAGACCTATAGAATCACTTAGTATGAAAAAGAACCTGTTTTCTATTGAGTTTCTTTTGTGGATCCTAAAGACTATCATCATGACCATAACACTAAGCACTATAATCCCTGGCATATCGTTTGAAAATGTAAATGGTTTAGCACCAACAGAGATATCTCTAATGATCCCACCACCAAGAGCTGTTAAAAAAGTTGAGATCAAAGCACCAAGCATGTCTAGCTTAGCTCTAGTTGCTATGAAAAAACCACTCATTGCAAAAGCTACAATACCTATGTATTCCGCTACTTCAAACACTTCTTAAACCCCTCAACTATGGTTTTAGACTCTAGCTGCTTTACTTTTGTTTCTAAAGATTCAGCTGTCTCATTAGGGCTGATTGTAACACTGTTTTGTAAAATGATCTCACCATCATCATAAACATCATTTACATAGTGGAGGCTACATCCACTAACTTTTTCACCATTGTTGAGCACCGCTTCATGTACAAACCTTCCATACATCCCTTTTCCACCATACTTTGGAAGCAAAGATGGGTGAGAGTTTATCACCTTAAAATCTTTTGTTAGCCCTGTTGAGATCTTTTTCATATAGCCAGAGAGGTAGATAACAGAGCAGCTTTTGTTTTTAATAAGATCATATATCTTTTGATCTGGATCTTTAGCTGTTTTAGAGTTAACTAGATGGCACTCTATAGATCTATCTTTTGCATTTTTTAAAGCCAAAGAATTTGAGTTGTTAGAGATCACTATCTCTATAGATATACCAAGAACTTTAGCGTTTTTATACAAGGTGTCAAACCCACTTCCATTGTGTGAAGCTAGTATGGCTACTTTTGTCATCTAAAGCTTACCTACAGAGTTTTTAAACTCATCACCCCTCTGGGCGTATGAGCTGTATTCATCAAGCGAGGCGGCAGCTGGTGAGAGTAGGGCGACTTGATGTGCTGTTAACTCAAGATCTATTTTAGAGACGGCATCCACAAGGTTTTTGCATTTTACAAAATCTACACTATATTTTTCTGCCAAGTCAGATAGCTTATCTTTGTTTGATCCAATATTATAGATCTTAACATTGTAGTTTACTAAAGCATCAAAAAGTTCACTAAGATCAACACCCTTGTCATCTCCACCTACTATTAGATGTATATACTGCTCTTTATATCTCTTAAGTGCGGCAATACTCGCATCAATATTTGTAGCCTTAGTATCATTTACCCAAAGTCTATTTTTTGAGTCTTTAAACTCCTCTTGACGATGTGGATCTAGCTCAAAACTATTGATCTTTTCATAATCAACTCTGTCAAAAAGGATCTTCTCTACAGCCATAGCTAAAAGAGCATCTGCTAAAAATGCACCTTTAAACTTTACTTTGTTTGTATCTATACTAAAGTGCTTGGCTAGATCACACTCATCTTCATACGTGATCAGATGAGCATTAGTTTTTATATCTGCATATTTTTTTGGAACTATTGCAACCTCACCCTCAGCCATGCCACTAAGTGGCTTTAGTTTTGCTTTTTCGTACTCTTGCATATTTCCATGCCAAGAGAGATGATCTGGTTTTATTGGAAGAAGTATATAGATGTTTGGAAGTGCTTTATCTGTGTAGTGCATGGTAAATGAGCTAGTTTCTAGTATCCATATCTTTGCATCTTTGTCTAGATCAGCTAGGGGTGTTCCGATGTTTCCACCACAAACACTACCACTACTTGCTAAAAGGTGTTGGATCATCTGTGTAGTTGTGGTCTTGCCATTTGTCCCGCTGATCCAGATCTTAAGTGGCTTTGTGTCTGCAAAAAGATCGTATTCACTCTGGATATTTTTTGCTTTTTTTATAAGTGGGTTTGATGGTGGAATTCCTGGGCTTGGAACTTCTAAGTCTGAGTGGTTTTCATCAAATTCAGATGATGGCAAAACTAAAAAACCATCTTCATCTTTGTAAGGTTCGTTGCAGTTATCATCGTAAAAAACAGATGATTTAAAAATTTTAGCAAGTGATCTAGTTGTGCCACCATAGCCAAACAGTGAAACTCTTTGCATCATCTGATCTTTAGAGTGATTAGTGCTATAATATTTGAGAGTGCTGAGATGATCCAAAACCTAACTATGATCTTGTTTTCAGCCCAGTTTTTCATCTCAAAATGATGATGTATTGGTGCCATTAAAAACACCCTTTTCTTGCGTAGCTTATAGCTTCCAACCTGTAAGATCACAGAGAGTGTCTCTATGACAAAAATAGATCCTATTAACAGCAATAGGATCTCACTTTTAGTGATGATCGCAAGATAACCTAAAAAAGCTCCAATCGTAAGCGATCCACTATCGCCCATAAAAACTTCTGCGGGGTGGCAGTTGTGCCATAAAAAGCCAGTTAGTGCTCCCATTAAAGCAGTAGAGATTATGCTTACTTCACCCACCATAAAGTTTGGCATTAGAAGATACTCACTTATCTTTGCATGGCCTGTTATGTAGATGATGATCGAAAAACTCACAAGTGCCATCAAAGATGGAACAGTAGCTAAGCCATCTAGCCCATCTGTAAGGTTAACTGCATTTGAAGCAGCGATGATCACAACTACCCATAAGATGATAGAAAAAGATCCCATATCTAAAACAGGATTTTTAATAAAAGGCACATAGAGATCGGTGTTGAAATCTATAAATAGACACAAAAAACAAGCTATAATTAAAGCTGATATGACTTGTAAAAAAAGTTTAGTTCTAGCTTTAAACCCTGCAAGGTTTTCGTTTCTTCTGATTTTAGCAAAATCGTCTTGAAATCCTATTAGGCAAAATAGTACAAGTGTTATGATCGCACCTATTGCATATAAATTTGATAGATCTATGGTTAATAGCGAAGCTATGATTGTAGATGTTACAAAAACAATTCCACCCATTGTTGGAGTTGAGACCTTTGTTTGGTGACGATCTGGTGCCCAGTCGTTGATTGGTTGTGTTCTAGATGTTTTTTGCGACCAACGAATAAATTTTGGCATTAAAAATAGTACAAAAAACAGAGCTAGAAAAAATGAGATACCAGCACGTATAGTGATGTACCCAAGGAGGTTTATATCTAAAATTTCGTGTAGCCAATATAGCAAAATATTTGTCCATTAGTTAAATTAAAAGCATGATTATAGTATAATCTCACAAAAAAATTTGTTAAAGGATGAAATTTGTCAAAAAAAGCTGTATTGGTAATAACCGATGGTATTGGATATAGCCCAAAAACAGAGTTTAATGCTTTTTACAATGCAAAAAAACCAACATACAATAAACTTTTTGAAAATACTCCGCACTCTTTTATAGACACTTTTGGACTAAGTGTAGGTTTGCCTGAGGGGCAGATGGGTAATTCTGAGGTTGGTCATATGACTATTGGGAGTGGTAGGGTCTTGTATCAAGACTTAGTGAAGATATCATTGGCATTAGATGAAAACACTTTTAAAAACAACCAAGAGTTTCAAAACTTGCTAAACGCTTCAAATAGACT
>JBEPWC010000016.1:0-15261 GCA_041642615.1 Sulfurimonas sp.
GCAAGTTCAAAACTAGCCCTACCTGTAGCACACCCTATATCTAATGCTTTTTTAGCTAAATTTGTATGCTTTAACACACTCTCTACACAAGCTAAAGAGAAGTGTTTCACCCCAAAATACTCATCCCCATACTGAAAATCGCAATACTGAGAGATAAGCTCATCACTCTCATATATATTTTTTTTCTCATCTGTTTCACCAGTTGTTTCTACATACCTAAAACCTGAATGTTGGTAGAAGTGGCGTCTAAAAGCATAACGTGACTTTTTCATGATCAGGTTTCCGCTACTAGCCCAAGACGATCCAAGGATCAAAGCGTGTTTTTCATCAAAAGTTGGGGTTGTAAAATCATCGTACGCTTTATGGACTTCAAAACCCTCAAATGGACGTATTGGTGTGCGTGAGTGTTGCCAGATATTTCCAACTACATCATACAAAACATTTTTATCCTCACCCACAAACTCATTTGTATCTACAGGGACACTGCTAAGCATCGCAAAGTTATGGTTTGCACGAAGCTCACTTTGTATGTCATCTACACCGACATACTCACAGATAGCCTCATACTCAGCTTCACTTGGGAGTGTATAGTTTTTACCATCTTGTTGTGCTTTGTACCTACAAAAAGCCATAGCTTCTAGGTTGTTAACCTCAACTGGCCATGATAGTGGCATATCTATCTCTTTAGTAAGTGTACGAAAGCTATATCCTCCATCTTTTTTGATCCAAAAAGGGGGATGTTTTGCACCAGTTATGCTTAAAAATTTTCTACCCTCATCACACCAATACTCATCATTTTCGTATCCGCCATTCTTTACAAACTCCATAAACTCAGCGTTTGAAACTAAGTACTTAGAGGCTTTAAAACTCTTAACATCCTCTTTGTATGATCCATACTCATTATCCCAACCGTAGTATTTATCATTAAAACTTTTTCCAAGCTTTATAGATCTTTTGGGGATGTCTACTAGAGAGTTTTTTGGGATCTCTTCAGATTCACAACATACTTTAAAACCTTGTAGATCTTTTACAAACTCTAGAGGCATCTGACGATGCAGCACACTTGATGTCTCCACATGTATACGCTCATGCTCGATGCCCATAAGGATCACCCACATCTTACTATCCCATGTGATGGGGAGTGTAAAGTCTATCTCTTTTATGAGTTTATCTACCAAAACCCTTACTTCATCTCTGTACGCCCTTACCTCATTCACATCTGGCCATTTGTACCTTGACTCATCCAAGTCATCCCACTCCATCTCATCAACACCCACGGCAAAGATCGACTCAAAACGTGAGTTTATCCTATTGTCTATGATCTTCATATTTATCAGTTTATTTACAAAAAAAGCAGCAGTATGTCCAAAGTAAAAAATCATAGGGTGGCGAGTTGGCTCACTCTGCTTGTAAAATACCGAGTCATCTTTTAAAACATCATACATTTTTTCAAAAAGATCATATGTATTATGAAAATACGCTAAAATCTCTGATCTTTTCTCCTCTACGCTTGCTCCATCTAACAGGGGTGGATATAAACTTAACTTACTCAAAATAAAAACCTTTTAAGATATAATTTCTTATGTCATTATATCAAAGCAAATTTTTTTTCACTTCAAAACAAGATGGAAACTTAGCTTTTCATGTAGGCGATGATCCACAAAAAGTAACTCACAACCATCAGCTGTTGTCTAAAAAGCACTCATACAACTTAGAAACACTTGTTCATATGAAACAGATCCACTCTGACATTGTTCATATTATAGACAAATATAATAACTTTAAAAACCCTCCAACTTGCGATGCTTTGATTACAGACAAGCCAAACATCCCCTTAATGGTTATGGTAGCAGACTGCACACCTGTACTTTTTTATGATCAACACAGCAGTGTGATCGCAGGAGCTCATGTTGGGCGTGCTGGTGCATTTAAAAACATAGTTAAAAATGTAGTAGATAGTTTTGTAGATCAGTTTAACTCAGATCCAAAAAATATAAAAATAGAGATAGGACCTAGCATATGTAAAGAGTGTTATGAGGTTGGAGCTGAGATCTACAAAGAGGCAAGTGATCTAGGTCTTGGTTTTGCTATAGAGAAAAAAGAAAATAAGTTCTACCTAGATGTAAATAAAATAATTTTAAAACAACTAAACTCAAGTGGGATCTTAGAAAAAAACATTAATATCTTAAAAGAGTGTAGTTCATGTGATCAACAAAACTACTATTCATACAGACGTGATGGGCAAACTGGAAGGTTTGCTGGGGTTATTGTATTAGCCTGAAATCTTTTTAGCTAACTGATGCGGAAGTATCCCCAAAGACTCCTCAACAAGCTTTGTATTTCCGTGGGTTATAAACTTATCTTCATACTCAAAACTAACTAACTCTACATCAGATATCTTCTGATCAGACAAAAACTCAAGTATAGCTGAGCCAACTCCACCCGCTTTTGAGCTGTCTGAAAATACGTACCATTTTTTATGTTTAGTACTTAGATCTTTTAACATCTGAACATCTAGTGGTTTTACAAAACGTAGATCTAGTATGCTGACACCTTCATCAAGTAGTTTTGCGGTCTCATACGCACGGCCAACACCGTTTCCATAACCTATAAAAAGCTTATCACCCTTAGTTGATCTTAAAAGCTGTGAACAACCAAATTCAAAATCAACAGACTCAGGCAGATCGCTCTCATAAAAAGAACCCCTTGGATAGCGAATTGAACACGGATGATCATACGCAGCTGCAAATGCCATAGCTTGGTGAAAACTCTTTTCATCACGTGGTGCAAAAAGTGTCATGTTTGGAACTGCACGTAAAAAAGAGATGTCAAAAACACCTTGGTGAGTTTCACCATCTTCACCTACTATTCCCGCACGATCAAGTGCAAATACAACTGGCAAGTCCATCAGACAAGTGTCATGGATCACCTGATCGTATCCACGCTGTAAAAATGTTGAGTAGATCGTACAAAAAGGCTTAAAACCCTCACGTGCAAGTGCCGCCATAGATGTAACTGCGTGTTGTTCTGCGATAGCTACATCCCAAAACCTATCTGGATAAACATCCATTAGTTCACTTAAACCAGTTCCACTTGGCATTGCCGCAGTTGCACCTACTATTTTTTCATCTTTTTTAGCTAGGTGCATAAGTGACTCTGTATATATCTGAGTTGCTGACTTTGTAGAAGACTTTTTAGATGAGCTTCCATCTTCTATATCAAAAGGACCAACACCGTGCCACTTCTCCTCTTTACCCTCAGCTATCTCATAACCCTTACCCTTTAGGGTTTGTACATGGACAATAACAGGTTTACCAAGTTTTTTTGCAAGCTCAAATGTCTCGATCAAGGACTTTAGATCGTGCCCATCCACAGGACCAATATAATCAATCCCCATCTCCTCAAACATGATCCCAGGAGTGATAAGTTTAAAAGACTCTTCCATCCTTTTTGCTATGTAGTGAGCACCCTCTCCAAAGTTGTCTACAAAACTCTCGGTATGTTTTTTAAACCTTTGGTAAAACGGGCTTGCCATGGCAGATGATAGCATACGACTAAGTGCACCGATCGGTTTTGCTATGCTCATCTCGTTGTCATTTAGTATGATAACCATAGGGTATTTTCGATCACCTAACTCATTTAGAGCTTCATAGACCATACCAGCTGTCATAGATCCATCTCCGATCATAGCAACAGGTACACGACTCTCTTGTTCACCCTTTAGTGCGATCGCTTTAGCAGCCCCAACTCCTAAAGAGATCGATGTAGAGCTATGCCCAGCTACAAAATAATCATCTTCGCTTTCACTTGGTTTTGTATACCCACTTAGTCCACCAAATGTTCTGAGTGTTTCAAACTCATCCCATCTGTTAGTTAAAAGCTTATGTGCATAAGACTGGTGTGATACATCAAAAATAAAAGGATCTTTTTTACTATCAAATACCTTGTGCATAGCCACTATAACCTCTGTCGCACCCAAAGTTGAGCTAAGATGTCCACCATTTGTACTAACAACCTCTAGGATTCTATCTCTTATGTCACTACAAACTTTTTCTAACTCATCTATATTTTTATTTTTTATATCCATATACCTACTACTCACTTAAAGCGGCTTTTTTAACACGCTCAAATCTCTTTTTGATCTGAGCATCTATGTTTCCAGCATCACTTAAAACTACAACACCACCTTCACTAATGGCGTTGTCAGAGAGGATCTCCACATGTTTCATAGAACTTAATGATTGTGTCAGAGCTCCATGATTTTTAGGGTTTACCTTCAACTTAACCTTTGAAGCACTTTGAAGCTCGTTTAACAACTCCTGCGATAAAACCTTAGCTATCTCATCTGATTTTTCTGAAAGCTCCACTGAGATAACCTCTTTTGCTATGTCGCAAGCAGCTTCGATCAATGACCCTTTTATGTTTTCAAGTGCTACTTCAAACTCTTTTGCACTTTTTTCTAGCTTCTCTACAGATGATGAGAACTGAGCTATTCCATCATTATAACTTTTTTCAACATCAGATTTTGCTTGCTCAACTCCTGCTTCTACACCCTTTTGGTAAGACTCCTCCTTAACCTTTTCAAGCTCCTCTTTGTGTTCATCACTCATAGTCTCTAACTTCATTTGAAGCTTTATAAAATTAGAACTCATCTCATCTGTTTTTTTCATCAAAGATTCGATCAGTGAGTCTTTTGAGCTTGTACTCAAGGCACTAGAATCAACATCACGAGGATCATCACTAGCACCCTTTTGTTCAGAGTCTTTTTCACTGCTGTCATTTTTTTGAGTATCTCTTGAGTGATCCTCTTTTTCATTTTCAGCGTTCATAGAGAAAACTTTAAACTTATACTTATCCATAGTATGTTTAGATAGTTTATCTTCTGCAATAACCTTTGCCAAGTTCTACTCCACCATCTCTTCATTGTTACCAATCTGGATAGTTCCAGATTCGGCAAGTCCATTAACAGTCTCAACAATCTTACGCTGAGCAGTTTCAACCTCTTTCATCTTAACAGCACCCATAAACTGCATCTCTTCTAAGAACGCCTCTTGTGCGCGCTCACTCATTGCAGACATAAACTTCTCTTTAAGCTCTTCAGGGGAAGATTTAAGAGCAAGCATAAGCTCTTTTTTATCGATCGCTTTAAGGATCTCTGTAATCGCTGTTTTATCAAGAGTTGAGATATCCTCAAATGTAAACATCATCTCTTTGATCACAGTTGCAAGCTCTTCATCTTGTTGTTCGATCTGAGACAGTGTAGCTTTAGAACTCTTAGCACCAAGGCGGTTAAAGATATCTGCAACAGCACGAGGTCCACCAACCTCAACTTTGTAAGATGCAAGAGATTCAAGTTTAGACTCAAGCACTGCTGAGACTCTTTTGATCACAGATGGTGAAATATCACCTAGTTTTGCCATCCTCATGGAGACTTCACTTCTTAGATCATCTGGAAAAAAGCCCAAAGTATCTGCAGCTTCTGTTGAGTCCATATGTGCTAAAATAAGTGCAATTGTTTGTGGGTGCTCTGTAACAATAAAGTCTGAGAGCTGCTGAGGCTTGATCTTTGAAAGATATGCAAAGTTCTGAGACTCTTGCATAGATTTTGAAAGCTTTTCAAGAACTTTTTTAGCCTCATCAGCCCCAAGTGTACGATACAAGAGCTCCCTTGCATACTCCATCCCACCACTTGTTAGATACTGACCAGACTGAAAAATAGCATAATACTCTTCAAGTATGGCAGTAGCAACCGCACGATCAACACTTTTATCTTTAGCAATATACTTCGAAACCTCTGTTATGCTGTCAACATTCATATTTGTAAAAAGGGTTGCTGTGACCTCTTCACCAAGCTGCAATAGCAATACAGCTACCTTCTCAGCTGTGCTCATCTCATCAAATTGTGCTTGCTGTACCTGATTTAAATTCATTTGCTATCCCTTTGATGGTTCTTTCATGTCTGCTATAATCTGCTCTTCTGTTAAAAGTGTCTGAAGAAGTGTTCCAATTGCTTCAGGCTCATCCTCAGCCATTGTTCTAACTTTTTCAAGTAATACATCGTATTTTAACTCATCTTCGTTAAAGTTCTCACCAACACCAAGTTGATCTTCAACTTTTTTACGCATCGCTTGAGCTTTTTCAACTAGGTCTTCCTCTTCATCATCATCTATTTCAAGATTAGGCTTCTCAAATTCCTCTTCCTCTTTTGTAACTTCAAGCATACGCTCAGCAAATGGAGAAATAACTTTTTTATACAAAATAAGTAATAAAATAAGCACAAATATATACTTAAATAATCCAGAAAAAGGAGCAAGGTATGTTTGTGAAAACTGCACGATCTTGCTAATCTCATCAGCTTCTACGATCCCACGTGTACGTTTAAACTGAAGATTTTGAACAGTTATAAGATCACCCCTTGCCTCATCTATACCAATAGATCGTGAAACAAGTGAAGTTAAAGCATCTAGATCAGCTTGAGAGAGTTGTTCATACTCTAGCTCTTCTGTTGGCTTACCGTTCTCATCTAGTTTATTGTTGTATCTACCATCAACAAGTACCGCAGCTGTTATCCTCTGCACTCGTGCAAACTGACTCTTTGTAGTTGAAACTGTTTTTCCAACTTCGTAGTTTGTAGTACCGGTGTTTTTAGAGTACTTCTCACTTGTTTGATTATTTTTTAGCCCCTCAACTGGACCAATGTTGCTAACAGTACCTGGCACACCACCAACCTCTGGAGGTGTCGCACCCTCACGTGACTCTTCACTAAACTGTTCACTTCTTACAACATTTTCTGGATCGAAGGTCTCGCTTGTTGAATTTTTGACAGAAAAGTCAAACTCTATAGTAACTTGAGCACGAACTTTCTCATCACCACCAACAAAAGGGGATATCACCTCTATAATCTTTTTTTGTTTTTTTCTCTCTTCTTTATTTTTAAACTTCTGCTGAACAGCGGAGAGTTCACTCATCTGAACCATCTCATCTTCACTACCAAGTGTTTCACCATCACCATCAACAAGCATAACATTATCGCTTGTTAATTTAGGAACAGCAGATGCCACAAGGTTTTTAATACCACGAATCTGCTTAGTTGAGAGTCTTCTTCCATCAACTATATGAACCATAACAGAAGCTGTAGGATCGATCTGTTTTTCGATAAATAAAGATTCTTTTGGAAGCGCAAGAGATACTGAAGCTGTCTCTATTGGTCCCAGTGCCTCAATGGTCCGGGAGAGTTCACCCTCAAGTGCCCTCATATATTTTACATTTTGATCAAAGCTTGTCGCACCAAACTCTTGTTCATTAAACAGCTCAAACCCAACACCACTATCTTTTGGGATCCCCAAAGATGCTATTGAGATCCTTTGTTTGTATACTACACCTTTAGGTACTTTTATAACGTTATTGTCTTCTAGTGTATATGGGACATTGTCTTTTTCTAACTGCTCAATAACCTTAGCCGCATCAGAAGAACTTAGCTTGTCAAAAAGCACTTCATATCTACTGTCTTTTGTTGTGTTAGATGTGTATACTACTAAGAAAACTAAAAAAACAACTATACCTATAACAGCAGCTGCTATAATTATCTTTTGCTCTTTTGTTAGCTTTGAATATAAAACAACTAACTGTGAAAAAAGTGCCTTAAAATCCATTAAATTCCCATTATAAATATTCTAGAAGTAACTCAAAAAATCTACTATTTTGATCAGCTTTACCAACTGTAACTCTAATAGCATTCATCCCATAACCACTTAGATCACGTACTATCATTCCGCGTCTAAGAAGTAGATCTGCTATTTTTGTTGAATTTCTAGAATCATCAAAACACAAAGTTACAAAGTTTGTATAGCTTTCAATTATATCTATTTTTTGCTCATTTGCGAAATTTTCATAACGTTTCATCTCATCAAAATTCATTTCAATACTATTTTTTACAAACTCTTCATCCTCAAGTGCAACTGAAGCAGCTTCTAGTGAGAGTGTAGTTATGTTAAAAGGTGGACGAAGTTTATATAGTTGCTTTATAATATCTACACGTCCAAGTCCATATCCAATACGCATTCCACCAAGTCCGTATGCTTTAGAAAAAGTCCCCAAGTAAAGTACGTTATCAAACTTTTCTATTAGATCTTTTGGCTCAACTGCTTTTGAACTATCTTTTACCTTTGCATATTCCATATATGCACCATCAACTACAACAAGTGTCTCACTATCTATCTTAGATATAAAATCATACATCTCTTTAGAATCAATAGCATCACCTGTTGGGTTGTTAGGTGTACACAGAAATATGATCGCTGGCTTATGCTCTTTGTAAAGTGCATAGAACTCTTCAAGATCATGACTATCTGTTGAACTTGTTTTTACAACCTCGCAGTCTATATGTTTAGCATAAACATCATACATTGCAAATGTTACACCATTTGTAAGGATTTTACTAGAACTATTAGCTTTTGCAGATATAGCAAGTTCTATTACTTGATCGCTTCCTGCACCTATTATGATATTTTCATCTTTTAAATTAAAACGTTTTGAGAGTCCAGCTTTTAACTTCATCATAGAATCATCTGGATAAAGTGCCATATTTGCGACTATGTTTTTTACTGCTTCTTGAACCTTTTTTGAACACCCATTTGGATTTTCATTTGAAGCAAGTTTTACAACATCTTCTGGCTTGATCCCAAAGTCACGCACTACTAGCTCAATAGGTTTTCCACCCTCATAAGTTTTTATACTCTCTATATGTTTATTAAATTTCATTATCGTCCTTTACATAACTTCCTAGCCATGTGATCTCTGAGTCGTGTTTTTTTACTATATCTTGAATTCTAGGCTCATCTATATGACCATAAAAATCTATAAAAAACCAGTACCCAAAGCCACCTTTATTTTTTGAAGGACGTGATTCTATCTTAGACATATTTATATCTGCATCATCAAAATCTTGTAAAAAATGAACTAATGATCCCGCTTTTACTGCATCTTTTAGTTGGACAAAAATCGATGTTTTATCGTTTTGGCTAATCCCGTTTTTAAAGTCACTAAGGATCACAAACCTAGTCGAACTTCCGATCTCATCCTCTACATCATTAAAAAGGATAGGCACTCCATAGAGTTTTGCAGCAATATGGCTACATATAGCAGCTGAGTTTGGCTCTTGTGAAGCTAAAATAGCCGCCTTTGCCGTACTCTCTACAGGTATAAGCTCTGTTTCACGAAGTCCATGTTCATTTAAAAACTCTCTACACTGCCCAAAGCCTTTGTCTTTTGAGTAGATCTTTTTTATATCGCTTAGATCTTTACACTTTGTTGCAAAGGACATATGGATCGGCATGTAAAGCTCAGCTACGATCTTTACAGATGATTTTGCTAGTAGATCTAGGGTCTCCCCAACTATCCCATCACGTGAATTTTCTATTGGTACTACACCAAACTTAGCACGTGAGGCCTCTAGTGTTTTAAACACAGAGTGTATTGAACTAAGCGAGAGATAATCACTCATAGCACCAAAACGACTCTCTGCAGCTGGGTGGGTAAAACTTCCCTCAGTGACAAGGTATGCGATCCTCTCAGGTAGTTCAAGGTTACGAGATACTGCAAAAAGTTCTAAAAATATTGCCTCAATAGCATCTTTATTTAACAGTCCTCCATCCTCTTTACTCTTAGCTGTTAGTCTATCTATGATCTCTTTTTCACGTTCAGGTCTGTAGATAGCACCACCAGTGTCACTTTTGATCTCACCAACACGCTGAACAACTTTCATACGCTCATTTAGTAGTTCTAAAACTTTATTATCAAGTTCATCTATCTTTATGCGACAATCATCTAATGTTTTCATTTTATTCTCCTGAGTATTTCCGCCATATTTTCATATATCTCATCAGGTTTAAGATGCTCTTTTAAATATGGAACAATCTCTTCACTAGTTCTGTACTTTCCACTTGTTACAAAGGCCGTCTTCATACCAAGCTCTTTTGCACCACCTAGATCACCCTTGACATCATCACTGATCATAACTATATCGCTAAAGGTAGCATCTGGGTTTTGTTTTTGTAAACACTTTAATGCTTCTTTGTAAAAAGCATCGCTTGGTTTTCCAACTACATCGTAACTTACACTTGTTGCAAACTCTAACATCTTTAGTATCGCACCAACCCCAGGGTAGCGTTTGTTGTTTTTTGCATAGATAGAAGTCTCATGCATACCTACAAGTTTTGCACCACCAAGCAAAAACTCAATCATCTGGGCAAATTCCTCGGAGTTAAAATCATCTTTTATAGCTACTAAAACCGTTTTAGGGCTTTTGTAATCTAACTTATAACCCATCTTTTGGAGTGTTTCTAAAAACTCTGCTGCTCCATAAGCTGCTACACCTCTTTTATCCACACGAGATTCAAGTAGCATTAAAGGATCAAGGTACTTCTCAAAGCTAAAGTTAAAACCACTAGATTTTAAAAACTCATAAAAATCATTTGATGCTTTTTTAGTGTTGTTTGTAACTACCATGTATGGGATCAGATGATCATTTAGATGATCTATAAACTCTATAGCACCACTGATCGGGCTTTTATCCTCATCACTAATTAAAGTACCTTGTACATCTATGAAATACAAACTATAGCTCCATAAACTCTTTTTCTAAAGCTATGATATCCTCATATGTCTCACGCTTGCGAATAAGTTTAACCTCACCACCTTTTACAGCAACTTCCGCACTTCTACCTCTAGTGTTATAGTTACTCCCCATACCAAAACCATAAGCTCCAGCAGAGTGAACTACAAGCAGATCATTATGTTCTAACATTGGTAACTCAAAATCTTTTGCAAAGAAGTCTGAACTCTCACAAACAGGTCCAACTACATCAGCTTTACTTAACTCACCATCGTTGTCAGTTATAGCTTCGATCTTATGATATGCGTTGTACAAGCTAGGGCGTGCAAGATCGTTCATAGCACCATCTACTACTACAAATCTTTTATCCCCATTTTGCTTCTCATACAACACTTTTGTTAAGAAGTATCCACCATTTCCTGTCAAAAATCTTCCAGGTTCACAAATAACAGTAATATCTAAGCCTTTAAGTGTTCCAAGTACAGCTTGAGCATAATCATACGGTTCAATCGTAGTCTCATCGTCATATTTAATTCCAAGTCCACCGCCGATATCAAAAAACTTCAACTCAATATCTATAGCCTGCAGACTTCTAACCATATCTGCAACTATCTCACTTGCTTCATAGATAGGCTTTAGTTCAGTTAACTGGCTTCCTATGTGAAAGTGGATCCCAACTGGGTCTAAAACTTCTGAGTTTTTAGCTTTTATATACATACGTTTTGCAACATCGATCTCAACACCAAACTTATTATCATGTAATCCTGTAGAGATATAAGGGTGTGTTTTAGGATCTATATTTGGGTTTACTCTAACAGAGATTCTTGAAACTTTTCCTAACTCTTTTGCAATAAGCTCAACACGACCAAGCTCTGCTTCACTCTCAACATTTATGTAAAGAATATCCGCCTCTATAGCTTCACGGATCTCATCATCACTTTTACCTACACCACTAAATAAGATCTTGTACGGTGCTATACCAGCTGCAAGTGCACGACGAACTTCACCGATCGATACACAATCAGCCCCACTTCCAAGATCAGCAAAGTGCTTAACTACACTTAAGTTAGAGTTTGCTTTTACAGCATATGCTAGTATGCTTTTTCTACCACGAAACGCCTCTTTTAATTTTTCATATTGCTCACTCATGTGATCTAGATCATACACATAAAGTGGTGTTTTATATTCACTTGCAATTTTTTTAAAATCCATTAATACTATCCCAAACATATTTTTAGGACATTTTATCTAAAAAGTGCTTATTATTTTGTTATAAGTAAGTAAGCATAAATAATTTCATAATCATCAATGTTTTAGGCGGTATTTGTACCACTGTTTTAGGGCGATTGCAAACAGTATAAATACTGGTAAAAGTATCCCAACTTCAGATGGAATAGTCTTGTTTTTAGCAAATTCAGAGAGCATAAACATAATACCCCATATAATCAAAGTAGCTAGTATTGCACCAAAACTAAATAGAGATACATTTAAAAACCTTGCACTCATAGGTACAAAAAAGAATATGATCACAACCAAACATGGTGCAAAAAATGGATAGATTATTATCTTATACAAAGATCCCTTTATGGTGTTTAAATTGATGTTTTCATCTTTTAATATAAGTAGTGCATCGATAGCCTCACCAATAGTAAAGTCAACTTTTCCCTCGTAAACCTGATCAAGGATCTTTGGCTTAAATCCCTCTAGTAGTTTTAAGTCTTGATCTTTTTGCACAACTATACCTGTAGAGCTAAAATCTAAAGTATCAGGTTTATCTATAATATCTCCAGCTTTTATATGCCAAAAATCATCTTCATAAATTGCACTAGAGGCTACAATCACCTCTTTTAAACTTCCATCTGCTACTGAAAATATACGTACATCTTCAGCACGAGATTGAAGTGGGATCATTTTGGAAAAATAGACGAACTTCTCCTTATATGAGAAAAAAAGATCCCTTGTAGGGCTTAAATATTCCGCATTATCTTCAATATTTCCAGCATGTGAGTTTGCTTTTGAAAACGAAGCACTAAAATGTAGTAATATATATATAAAAGTCAAAAAAACTGAAACAACCAAAAATGGCTTTAAAATATGGACTCTTGAATATCCAAGCGAGTAAAAAGAGACTAGTGCATTTGATCTAATCAGATAAACTTTTGTTGTGATCATTGCAAAAACCATCGAGATTGGCAAAAGCATATCTATGGCAAAAAATGACTTGTATACTAAAAAGATCAAAAGTAAATTTGCAGATTCTATAGAGTCAATAGATTTTGATGTATATTCAAATGCTACAGAAAAGAGCACTAATGCAGATAAAATAATAAAAAAATATTTTAAATAGTGGTATGAGATATATCTAAATGCTAACATCATTGTCCATAGTTTTATTTGATGTTATTTTAGCTGAAATTTTTTAATAGTGTATTTAGAACTTACATCTTCTAAAGAGTTTTGTAATAAACTCTCAATAGCATCGCAGGCTTTTTCTATCCATGTCGCTAAATACTCTTGCTCATTTGGAGTGAAGTCGTTTAAAACATATGAAACGACCTCCCCTTTATTTTCAGGTTTACCTATGCCCATACGAACTCGTATATACTCTTTAGTTATATGCTCATCGGTAGACTTTAAGCCGTTGTGACCACCATGTCCACCAGCTTTTTTAAACCTTAGAGTTCCAAATGGCAAATCTAAATCATCATGTATTACAACAACATCTTCAACCTTATAAAACTTTTTAACTTTAGCTACAGATATACCTGATAAGTTCATAAAAGTTAGTGGTTTTAATAAAAAATGATTTGAGAATTTATATAGCTCTCCTTCGAAGTTGGATGAGCTTTGTTTTGTAGCATTTTGACGCTTTATAAGTGCATCAACCACCATAAACCCAATGTTATGGCGAGTTTTTTCATAGTTAGCCCCGGGGTTTCCAAGACCAACTATAAGCATGATTATTTAGCTTTGATCATACTTAGAACAGATACACGACCATCATCAGTGTATTTAACACCATCGATCTCTGCTAAATCACGGATCATAACAGCATCGCCAACATCTAAATCATCTACATTGATCTCAATTATGTTTGGCAAGTTTTCAATAGCTGCTTTTACACGAAGACGTGGTTTGTTAATGTTTAAAAGCCCTTTGTTTTTAAGACCAACTGGTGTACCAACAGCTTTTACTGGAACTTTGTATCTTGTTACAACACCAGGCTGTGCCACCATTAAGTCAACGTGTAGCAATTCACCTGTTACAGGGTGAGACTCATATGATTGAACAACAACATTCATCTCGTTTCCATCTACTTTTACTGGGAATGCTATAGAATCTTTGTTGCGAACAGCACGGATATACTCATTTGATTTAAACGCAGCGTTAACGTTGTCTAAACCTTTTCCGTAGATGTTGGCAATTAGATAACCATCGCGGCGAAGCGCCTTTACAGCCTTCTTACCAGTACTCTCTCTAATTATACCTTCTAACATATTAAATCCTTAATAAAAAATGTTTGAAATTTTACCAAAATAAAACTTTAATATCAGTTAAAACACTTTATTTTAGATCAAATATATCTTCATCTTCAGATATTTTTTCCTGATCATATTTATTAGCTTGATCTGTACTTGCTTTTCCACTGTTAAGTCCACTCATTTTTAACTCAAGATCTGATGCACTTGTAGCATAGTCTTTTGCACGTTGCTTGGTAATAACACCTTCGTTGTACAAGTCAAGAAGTGATTGATCAAATGTCTGAGAATGGTAAAGATCACGACCGGCTTCTACTGCGTCTGGAATCTCATTGTCACGGTTTTCTAATATCAACTTCTCAATTGTGGGTGTACGAACCATGATCTCCATTGCTGCACGGCGCCCTGTTACTTTTCCTGTTTCATCCTCTGTTGGTATCAATCTTTGGGAAATCACACCTTGTATAACATTAGAGAGTGATAAGCGTACACGTTGCTGTTCATCAACAGGAAAATAGGAAATTATACGATTAACCGTCTCTTTTGCATCTGTTGTATGAAGAGTTGAAAAAACTAGGTGTCCAGTATCCGCAGCATGAAGTGCAAGTTCAACTGTTTCACGATCCCTCATCTCACCAACTAAGATTATGTCTGGATCTTCACGAAGTGCAGCTTTAAGTGCAGCTTTAAATGAGAGAGTGTCTTTTCCAACTGAGCGTTGGTTTACTATACAGCCTCTGTCTTTATGCGTAAATTCAATAGGGTCTTCAATAGTTATAATATGCTTGAATTTTGTCCTGTTTATAAGATCAATAATAGATGCGAGTGTAGTTGACTTACCCGAGCCTGTTACACCAGTTACAAGAACCATACCTCTTTCTTTATTGGCAAAACTCTTAACAATATCAGGCATACCGAGTTTTTCAAGTGGTGGTATCTCTGTTGGAATGATCCTAAAAACAGCAGATACACCATCTTTTTGAAAGAAGAAATTAACACGAAAACTATATTTTTCGTTAAATTTATGCACAGTGTCATACTCTTTTTGTTCTGTAAACTTAGCATAGTCACCTTTTAAAATCTCTTTTGCTAAAGTTCTTGACTCCTCCTCAGACATGATCCAACCTGGAAACTGATGAATTTTTCCATCTTTTCTAGCACGAACAACTG
>JBEPWC010000017.1:0-15115 GCA_041642615.1 Sulfurimonas sp.
AGGTAGTGTTTTGGTTCATCAAATCTTAAATCTTTTAACAGTCTTGCATAAACCTGCTCAGGAGTAAGTTTATTTATCAAAGGTACGGCTTTGTTCATGTTGTAAGTTCTTGTAAAAGCATAAGCAATATTTCCAGCTCCTGTATTATAAGCTGCTATTGTGCAGTAGAGTCTGCTATCTTGATCTTTGATCCTTTTTAGGTATCTATAGTAAAGGATATGAAGATAAGTTACTCCCATTTCTATATTGTTTTTAGAGTTGTAAAGATAATTTCCAGAAACAAGTTTATCCTTTTTGTATAAAAATTTATATGTATCACGACCTGCAGTATTTGGAACTATCTGCATAAGTCCATAAGCTGGTACATGACTGCGTGCCAGTGGATTAAAACTACTTTCAGAATGCATAATTGCAAATACAAGAGGTTTTGGGATTTTTCTTTTAGTAGTATGAACTTTGACATCACTTAGGTATAGTTTAGAGCGTTTCAGCATAGTGTCACTTGGAAGTTTAACACTTACACGGTAAACTTTTGCATGTTTTACTTTACTTTGATCTCCGACTTTTATATATGAGTCTCTTACATGCTTATTAACATACTTTTTTACAGATGTTTTGGTTGGTTTTTTATCAAAAATAACTGTTGAGAGGATTGGCTTGGGGTCTATTTTTGAGTCTTCTATAGTAGATGGTTTCTTTATTTTTGATAATTTTTTCTCTAAAGGGTCTATATCTTGAGCAGTTTTAGTATCTATAGTTACAGCTTTGGCTAGAGCTGTTTTTAAATTTCTTTTTGCCTCTTTTTGGGATCTGGCTACAGTTTCAATCGTTACTGTATTGTTTTCAAAGTCTACATCAGATCTCGTTTTTTTGTCTTCAGAATATGTAAGCCATTTTTTGCTTGTTGAGAGTTTGGGAACCTCCCAAAACACCTCTAACTCTTTTTTATACTCTTTGAAAGCTTTTATTTGAGCTTTTTGGTATGAGTCAAATAGATCTTCTTGCGATTGTTTATAGTTTTTAAACTCCCTTACCTGATCTCTAAAATCACCATCAGAGGAGATCAAAACAGTTGATATCGCTATTAGTGACAATAGAGCTTTATACATTAGAAGTTGTCTTTTGGATTAGAGTCGCTAAAGTGCCCCCATTTTAGTTTAGCACCGCCTAGTACATGAAAATGCAAGTGTTTTACCTCTTGACCTCCATTGTCGCCTATGTTTGTAATAACTCTGTATCCACTGCTATCAATTGCCATTTTTTTTGCAATATCTTTTATAAACTCTGTCATACCTGACATAATATCTGGATCTACTTCGTGAAAACTATCGACATGTTTTTTTGGTATTGCCAAAATGTGCACAGGAGCTTTTGGGTTGATGTCGTGAAATGCTAAAAAATCATCATTTTCAGCTACTAAGTTTGATGGTATCTCTTTATCTACTATTTTACAAAATAAACACATATATTTTACCTTTTTTTTAATGTTATAAAATTGTAGCATATATTTGTTGAGGGAGCATTTATGATGCTAATAAGCATATGAAAGCTGTTTATAAATAACTTTTAAGTATAATCCATTTCTAAAATTCAATATAGGGTGAAACTATTGAAAGAATGGTATGATGCAATAAATGACGCTACAACTGTTGAGCGTATAGAAGAGATAAGAATCTCTATATTTGGTAAAAAAGGGATCTTAGCAGCAGAGTTTGCTAAGATGAAGACAGCACCAAATGAAGAAAAATCAAAAATAGCAAAAGAGTTAAACACTCATAAAAGCTCTTTGATGAACTCTCTTGTTAGCAAAAAAAGTGAGTTGCAAACTAAAGAGCTAGAAGAAAACATGAAAGCAGAAGGTCTTGATGTATCTTTATTTAGTCCATCTAACCAAGCGGGTGCACTACACCCTGTTATGGAGACTATGGATAGGATAGTTGAGTATTTTGTAGCACTAAACTTCTCCGTAAAAACAGGTGGTATGGTAGAGGATGATTTTAACAACTTTGAAGCACTAAACTTGCCAAAGTACCATCCTGCTCGCGATATGCAAGATACATTTTATTTTAAAGATGAGATGCTTTTACGTACACATACATCACCAGTTCAGATCCGTACTATGATGAATCAAAAACCACCGATCAGAATGATTGCACCAGGTGCTGTTTTTAGACGTGATTATGATCTTACACATACGCCAATGTTCCATCAGATCGAAGGGTTACTTGTTGATGATACCGGTAAGGTCTCTTTTGCAAATCTAAAGTTTATTTTAGAGGACTTTTTAAAATATATGTTTGGTGATGTAGATGTTAGGTTTCGCCCATCTTTCTTCCCATTTACCGAGCCGTCTGCTGAAGTAGATATATCTTGTGTTTTTTGTAAAGGCGATGGTTGCCGTGTATGTTCACACACAGGTTGGCTAGAGGTTTTAGGATGTGGAATCGTCGATCCAAATGTTTTTAAAGCTGTAAATTACGAAGATGTGAGCGGTTACGCTTTTGGTTTAGGTGTAGAGCGTTTTGCGATGCTAATACACCAAATAGGTGATCTAAGATCACTTTTTGAGGGAGATATTAAGTTGTTGGAGCAGTTTCAATGATAGTTACAAGATCTTGGATAAACGAATGGATCGATATTAGTGATATCACAACAGATCATTTATGTAAAACTTTTAATGCAATTGGTTTAGAAGTAGATAGAGTTGAGAGTTATGATGTGCCAAGTAAGATCATCTTTGGTAGAGTTGTAGAGTGCGAAAAACACCCAGATGCAGACAAGCTTAGTGTTTGTAAGGTAGACATTGGTACAAGTATCCGCCAGATCGTATGTGGTGCTGCAAATGTAAGAGCTGGTATTGACGTAGTTGTAGCAACTGTAGGTTGTACTATGCCAGATGGTATGGTGATCAAGCCGGTAAAACTTCGTGGTGTAGAGTCTGAGGGTATGGTCTGTTCATCTAGTGAGATTGGTTTTCCTAAGGTAAATGATGGGATCATGGAGATCGATGAGAGCATAGGTGAGTACAAGCTAGGTCAAGAGGTAAATACTCACTCAATATTTAAAGATGATCTTATAGAGATAGAGTTGACTGCAAATAGGGGAGATTGTCTCAGTGTACGTGGTATTGCACGTGATCTTAGTGCTGCACTTGAAAAGTCTGTTAAAAAGTCAACCATAAAACAAAACGATGACAAACGTTTAGGGATTGGTAGAATTCTAAGTCTGTCTCATCAGTATGATTACAATGTAAACTTAAGATACAAAGCTGTAAATATAAAGAACTTGACACTACCTTTTGTAGTTGGTTTAAGACTCTCTCAGATAGAAGAGGAGAGGGAGTCTGATATTATGTCGATCATGTTGTATGTTACACACAGCAGCGGTGTAATACTTAGAGCATATGAGCACTCATACTTTAAAAAAGATGATGAGAAGATGGCTAAGATCGAGCTTAAAAAAGATGAAAAAGGTTTTGCATCTATAGTAAGATACGATGATAAAAAAGCTTCAACTGTTGGGATAATCCAAGAGGATGAATCAAAAGTTAGTTGTAGTGAGGGTGTAGTGCTTATTGAGGCTAGTTATATCCCACCAGATGTGATCTCAAAACAGATGCTTGAAAACAAGATGGAGTCTGGTCCCCTTTACTACAGGACTTCACGTGGTAGTGAACCAGAACTTAACAAAGGGCTTGATTATTGTCTAAGTTTGATTGAGTGCAACTCTGAGTCAATTATCTATGGTGGAACAATTGAGATCTGTGATAGCTATGATGAGGCAATTGTAAGTGTATCTAGGAGTGAAATAGATGCAATTATTGGTGCAAAAATAGACAAAACTAAGATCACTAAGCTACTTAAAAACCTTGGATTTAACACATCAAAATCTCAAGGGGATTCATATGTGATCTCAGTTCCAAGGTATCGCCACGATATCTCTAATAAGCAAGATATAATAGAAGAGATCGTTCGCATGGTTGGGATCGATAATATTGAGTCAAAACCTTTTACACTTGTCGAAGCAAATCGTCTTGAAGATGATTATTTTTGGTATAAAAAAAGAAGAGACTATAGACACAAAGCTGCAGCAGAAGGTTTTTTTGAGTCGATCCATTTTGTGTTTGATGAGAAAAAAGTTTTAAACAAGTATGGTTTTGAGACACTAGAGGATTCAAAAGGTCTACTAAATCCGATCGCAAAAACGCTTGATACGCTAAGACCAACACTCTTAACAAACATTTTAAAAGCAGCATCAAACAATGCTAAAAACGGCTACTCATCTATAAAACTTTTTGAAGTTGGATCTGTTTTTTCATCTACTAGGCAAGAGAGCGTGAAGATGGCTTTTTTGTTTAGTGGTAACAGCACAAAAGATAGTATTTTAAACTCAGGAAAGCCAGCTAAGATCGACTTTGGTCTTTTTGTTCAAAAGGTATCAAATATTATTGGCTCATTTGATCTAGTTGAAAATAAAACATCTCACAGTCTTTCTCATAATTACCAATCAGCTTGTGTAATGCAAGAGGGGCAAAAGATAGGTGAAGTGTTTCGTATCCATCCAACTGTGCAAGAGGAGTATGACTTAGACACTACATATATGTGTGAACTAGACTTTAAACTACTGCAAAGCTCTTTAAAAGTTGCAAAAACAAGATCAAAGTATCAATCATCACAAAAAGACTTGAGTTTGATAGTCCCAAAAACAATGGATTTTGTAAGCATTAGAGATGTTATTGATGAGATTAAACCTGATGAGATAGTTAAGTTTTACCCTGTTGATAAGTATAGCGATGAGGAGTTGGGTGAAGATGTTAGTTTAACTATACGTTTTATACTTCAACGTGATGATAGGACACTTGAAGATGATGATATCACATCTTCAATGGAGACTATCTTAAAACACCTAAACAACAAGTTGAACATTGGCTTAAGATGAGTAGTGTAAAAATAACCCCAGTTAGTAGTTTTTCATTAAACATATCTGATATCGCTGCAGATAAGTCTATATCGCACCGAAGTGCGATGTTTTCGATGCTTGCAGATGGAGAAAGTAAAATAACAAACTTTTTACGTGCAGAAGATACTATGAACTCTTTAGAGATTGTTAAAAATCTTGGAGCTTGTGTAGAGGATGATGGAAAGACTATAACGATCTCATCAAGTGGGATAAAAGAGCCTTTTGAGATACTTGATTGTGGAAACTCTGGAACTGGGATGAGACTATTTTGTGGACTTTTAAGCTCAGCTGAGGGACACTTTGTACTAACTGGCGATAAATACTTACGTTCTCGCCCTATGAAACGTGTAACAAAACCTTTGATGGAGATCGGAGCTAAGTTTGATGGACGTGATAATGTAAATCTTGCACCACTAAGTGTAAGGGGAGCTAGTCTTAAGGCGTTTGACTATGAGTCAAAAATCGCCTCAGCTCAAGTAAAATCGTGTATGATCCTTGCAGCTCTTCGTGCAGATGGCGTATGTACATACCGTGAGCCTGAACTCTCCCGTGATCATACAGAGAGGATGCTAAAAGGGATGGGTGCAGATGTTGAAGTAGATGGTTTAAAAACCACCATAAAACCTATGAGTAAACTTTTAAATCCATTAACGATTCGTGTACCCGCAGATCCATCATCAGCTTTTTTCTTCGCAGTAGCTGCTGCTATTACAGAGGGTGCTGATGTAACACTTGAAGGGATCACATTAAATCCTACACGTATTGAGGCTTATAAGGCGTTAGAGCGTATGGGTGCAGATATAACTTATAAACAGACTGATAACAAGTATGAACCTATTGGAAATATAAGAGTTAAATATGCACCTCTAAAAGCTATAAGTGTTGATGATAATATATCGTGGCTTATAGATGAGCTTCCAGCTCTCTCAATAGCTTTTGCATGTGCAGATGGAGTAAGCGTTGTTAAAAATGCAGAGGAGCTTCGTGTAAAAGAGAGCGATAGGATCTCAACTGTTGTAAATGGACTAAATGCTTGTGGTATAGAAACTACAGAGTATGATGATGGATATACTGTAACAGGTGGAGTTCTAAAGAGTGCAGTGGTTGATAGTGATGGTGATCACAGGATCGCTATGAGTTTTATAATAGCTGGATTAAAGTGTGGGATGGAAGTGACTGATCTTAAGTGTATAAATACATCCTTTCCAAACTTTTTTGAGATCCTACAAAGAATCACTACTTTTGAATTGCAATAATCAGAACTTTAATATAAAATTCTCGCCGATAGGCGTAGCTTCAGTGAGGGGAATTCATCAAAGAATTCACTTCTTTGATGAAGGAGACAAATATGAAAATTGAGTTAGCTGAGAGTTATGGGTTTTGTTTTGGTGTAAAGCGTGCTATAAAAATTGCTGAAGATAACAAAAACTCATCTACATATGGTCCGCTGATTCATAACTCAAAAGAGATCGCAAGACTTGAAAAAGATTACCAAGTTGGTTTAACAGATGATTATAAAACCTTTAAAGCTGGTGATAAAGCAATTGTACGAACCCACGGTATACAAAAACAAGAACTTGCCGAGCTAAAAGCTAACAATGTAGATGTAGTAGATGCAACCTGTCCATACGTTACAAAACCACAAGAGATAGCTCAAAGGATGAGCGAAGAGGGCTATAGTTTAGTGATCTTTGGAGATGAAGAGCATCCTGAGATTAAAGGTGTAAAGTCATATGCTACAAATGGTGCTATTGTTGTTATGTCTCCAGATGAACTTGAGGGTATTAAACTAAAAGATAAAATAGCACTTATAGCTCAAACAACTAGAAAAGTTGAAAACTACATGAAAGTTGCAAACTACCTAATACCTAGATATAAAGAGGTTAGAGTTTTTAACACCATATGTAATGCAACCTTTGAGAATCAAGATGCAGTTGAGGCACTTTCCAAAAAAGCTGATATTATGCTTATTATAGGTGGTAAGAACTCCTCAAATACAAAACAACTATATGCTATATCAAAAGACAACTGCACAGACTCTTACCACATAGAAGATGAAAAGGACTTGGAATTTTCATGGTTTGAGAACAAAAAACTTTGTGGAATCAGTGCTGGTGCATCTACACCTGATTGGATTATTCAAAAGGTTATAGATGTTATAGAGAAAAAAACAAATTATAAATTATAATTTTTATAAAAAACTAACCTTTTTTTAGATATAATCACGAAATTTTATATGTAACAGAGGATAGGTAATGGCGTTCGATAACGAATCATTTGAAGAAGAAGAGAGTTTTGCAGAACTTTTTGCAGCAAGCGAGAAAAAACAAAGCACAAGTAACCGTATTGTAGAGGGTGAAATAGTAGAGATCCAAGCTGATGAAAATAGAGCATTAGTTGGTGTTGGTGATAAGTCTGAGGGTATTTTAAACCTTGATGAGATCAGTGATGAAAATGGTGAGCTTAAGTTCAATGTAGGTGACAAGATCAAAGTGATGATCACAGGATACTATAATGAGCGTCCTAAGATCTCATACAAAAAAGTGCTAGAGCAAGAGAAAACTCTAAACTTTATTGAGGCTCACAAAGATGACTATGAAGATCTAGTGATCGATGGTGTGATCACCAAGAAAAACCGCGGTGGCTATGTTGTTGAAGCGGATGCAGTTTCATTTTTTATGCCACGTTCACTTGCAGCGTTTAAAGATAGTGATGATGTAGTTGGTCGTAAGATCAAAGCACAAGTTATTAAAATAGATGAAGACGAAAACTCTATAGTGATTTCACGTCGTAAACTTTTCAACGAAGAGCGTAAGCGTAAAAAAGAGATCATAGACAAGCTAATGGAAGATGATGTGATTGTAGAGGGTGAGATTAAAAAGATCACTTCTTATGGTATGTTTGTTGATGTTGGTGGAGCTGATGGTCTTGTTCACTACAATGAGATCTCTTATAAGGGTCCTGTTAATCCATCTAAGCTATACAGCGAAGGTGATAAAGTTAATGTTAAAGCTATCTCTTATGACAAAGACAAGCGTCATCTTTCACTTTCTATAAAAGCAGTTCAACCAGACCCTTGGGCAGAAGTTGAGTCTGAACTAGATGAGGGTGATACTATCACTGTAACTGTTTCAAATATTGAAGCATATGGTGTATTTGTAGATCTAGGTAATGACATAGAAGGTTTCTTACATATCTCTGAGATCTCATGGGATAAAAATGTTAAAAACCCAAATGATTACTTAGAAGTTGGTCAAGAGATAGATGTTGAAGTTATTGAGATAAACCCAGATACTCACAAGTTGAGAGTTTCACTTAAAAAACTTCTTCCAAAACCTTTTGATGAGTTTGTTAAAAACTACAGAGAGGGTGATGTTGTAACAGGAACTGTTACATCTCTAACGGACTTTGGTGCATTTGTTAGAATTGATGGTGTTGAGGGTCTTTTACATAACCAAGATATCTCTTGGGATAAAAACACAAAATGTAAAGATGTTTTAAAGTCAGGTGATGAAGTTGAAGTTAAGATCGCAAAGATCAACGCTGAAGATCAAAAGATCTCACTTAACCGTAAAACTCTACTAGAGTCACCAATTGACAAGTTTTCAAAAACTCACAAAGTAAACACTGCTATTACTGGAACTATCCGTGACATAAAAGACTTTGGTGTATTTGTATCTTTAGAAGATGGTGTAGATGCATTGATCCGTGATGAGGATCTAGCTCCACTTAATAAAGAGGAACTAGAACCTGGTCAAGAGATTGAAGCTGCTATTGCTGTTATAGACACAAGACGTGATCGTATCCGTTTATCTGTTAAAAAATTAGACTATATTAAAAGCCAAGAGATACTAAGTGAGATCAACGACAATGAGTCTCACTCTTTGGGTGAATTAATAAAAGATCAAATAAAGTAAAATGCATATATTTTTAAAATGGTTTACTCCAATCATCGGGATTGGAGTTGCTGTTTTTGTTATTATTTTTTTAATAAACATTAACTCTATGAAAAAAGTTCAAGAGTTAAAGCCACTTACACGAGAGAGTAAACCAGCCCAGCAAAAAGATGAAAAAGTTTGGTTGGAACACTTTTCTGATACTCAAAGACTAGGGTATTTTTATCCTGTTAATGAAGTATATATAAAAACTTCTTTGGACAAAAAAATACAAACTAATACTGTATATAGATTATCTGCATCATTAATTGATCCATATCAGTTGTTTTGTTTAAAAGAGGAACTCAGTCAACATAAGCTGAAGTATTATCTCAAAAGAGATAAAAATGGAGTATTATTAGACATATACTCAAAAGACAAAACTAAGCTAAACTCCTTAGTAAAAGTTTTGAAAAATTACCAAATTCAAGCGAAAGTAACGCTATATAAAGAGGATAAATAAATGCATACTATAGTTGTTTGTGATCACATCCATGACGCTGGTCTTGAGATGCTGAAAAATGATGAAAATATAAACTATGTTTTTGCTGCAGATGTAGACAAAAAAGAGTTAATTGAGACTATTATTCCAACTGCTGATGTAGCTATTACTAGAAGTTCAACTGACGTAGATGAGTTTTTTATATCTCATGCAAAAAACCTAAAAGCTATTGTTCGTGCGGGTGTTGGTGTTGATAATGTTGATATACCAGGGTGTTCAAAAGAGGGTATCATAGTTATGAATGTACCAACTGCAAACACGATCGCAGCAGTTGAGCTTACTATGACACACATGTTATCGTGTATGAGAATGTTTCCATACTCTCACAACCACTTAAAACAAGATCGTATCTGGAAGCGTGAAAAATGGTATGGTCATGAGTTAAAAGGTAAAAAACTAGGTGTTATCGGTTTTGGTAACATTGGTAGTCGTGTTGCAAAACGTGCAAAAGCTTTTGAGATGGATATTGTGGCGTATGATCCATACATCCACCCATCTAAAGTTACTGATCTAGATATGACTTATACTAAAAACTTTGATGATATTTTAGCTTGTGACATAATCACTATCCACACACCAAAAAATCAAGAAACACTAGATATGGTAGGTGAAAAAGAGATAGCTAAGATGAAAGATGGTGTAGTTTTAATAAACTGTGCACGTGGAGGACTTTACAATGAAGAAGCACTTTACAATAACCTAAAAAGTGGAAAAATCCGTTTTGCAGGGATCGATGTTTTTATAAAAGAACCAGCTATTGATCATCCACTTCTTGAGCTTGATAATGTTACAGTATCTCCTCACCTTGGAGCTAACACTTATGAGTCTCAGTACAACATTGGCGTCCAAGCTGCTACAAATGCTATAGAGGCTGCAAAAGGCATAGCTTACCCACATGCTATGAATTTACCAATAGATGAGACGACTATACCACCTTTTGTAAAACCATTTTTAGAGATGGGTCAAAAGATCGGTTTCTTAGAATCTCAGATGAACAAAAGTCAGATTGTAAGCATTAAAGTTAGTGGTTATGGTGAGATCGGTAAGTATGTAGATTCTCTTTCAACTTTTGTAGCTGTTGGTGCAATGAGCCAAAACTCAAGCGATACGATCAACTATGTAAATGCTGATTTTATAGCAAAAGAGAAGGGTATTGAGATCTCAAGTGAAGATTGTGGAGATTCAAGTGTATACAAAAACATGATAACGATTAAGCTTACTACAGCTGATGGTGCTACAACGATCAGTGGTACTATTTTTGATGATAATGTTCAACGCCTTGTTGCGATCGATGGTTTTGACATAGAGGTTGCACTTCGTGGAAACATGATCATGTTTAAAAACACTGATGTTCCAGGTGTGATTGGAAGTGTTGGTACAGTTCTAGCAAACAACAAAGTAAACATAGCTGACTTCTCTCTTGCAAGAAATGAGCAAAGCCAAGCTTTAGCTGTGGTTTTAGTAGACAACACAGTAAGTGAAGAAACTATAAAAGAGCTATCAAGCTTAGATGCATGTCTAAGTGTTAGCTACGCTTGTATATAATTAGATTATCGGGTCAAGCCCGATAATGACGGGTGGTGGTTTATCACTCTCAACTTTACGCTTCGTCATTCCCAACTTGATTGGGAATCTAGTTTGTATGCTTATAAAGGCTAGATTATCGGGTCAAGCCCGATAATGACGGGTGGTTTATCATTCCCAACTTCACACTTCGTCATTCCCAACTTGACTGGGAATCTAGATATCTTTAGTCTTATCCATAAGGATAGGGATAAATATAAGTGAAACTATAACAGCCGCTACAGTTCCTGATATAAGTGCAACACCTAGTCCTCCAAATACAGGGTCACTTGCAAGTAGGGCAGAACCCAATATGATAGCGATAGCTGTAAGCATAATAGGTTTAGCCCTTGTAGCACTAGCTACTGCTATTGCACGCCTTTTATCTATCCCTTTTTCACTTATTAGAGATTTCGCAAAGTCTATTAGTAGTAGTGAGTTTCTAGAACTTATACCCATAAGTGCAATAAACCCAATAAGCGAAGTAGCTGTTAAAAAGAATGTCTCAGTAGTTACAAGATTAGCTACCCAGTGACCAATGATCACACCTATGATCGATAAAAAACTTCCACCTAAAACTATACCGCTAAGTGCAAAAGACTTATAGTAGATTACAAGTAGTAAAAAGATAAGAATAAGTGCAGCTATAAAAGCAGCTCCTAGGTCTCTAAAAGTATCAAGCGTAACTTTCATCTCACCATCCCAGCGAAGAAGGTACTCTTTACCAGTCTCTTTATCTTTTAGCTCAAGATCAAACATATATGTAGATATTCCAGATACCTTGCTTACATCATACTTGTCTGAAAACTTCTCTATCATTGCTTCTCTAGCATCCAAAAGTGGATAAACCTGTGAGACCATATCTGTTTCAGCTACAACATTTACCATAGTTTTTAGGTTCTTATGATAGATCATAGGTTTACTGTCTTCCTCTTTGATCTCAACTACTTCAGTTAGTGGGATCATCATCCCCTCTTTATTCATCAAACTTAACTGGCTCAGTTTTGATCTAAGAGATATTAAAGCATCTGAATTTACTTTTTTGCTATCCTCACTTAAAGACACAAAGATAGAGATCTGATCATTTAGATCGATTGTGTTTTTAACAGCAACCCCCATCCCCTCAAACGCCAAATAAAGGATCTCATTTACCTGTTTTACACTTAGTCCGCTTTTGCTAACTTTGTCTGAAATCGGAACTAGCATGTACTTTTTGTAGGTTTCATCTGCCATAACATCTACATCTACAAGACCATCTGTATTGTTTAGTATATTTGCAACATCGCGACCAAGTTTTATAACCTCAGTGTTGTTTTTTCCATAAACTTCAACAACTACAGAAGCAAGAGTTGGTGGACCTGCTGGCATCTCGATCATCTTTATGTTGGTTCCATCTACTATCTTTGCACACTGACCTTTTATGGCAGGTCTTAGCCTTTTGACCATGTTAAATGACTTCTCATCACGAGAGTGTTTATCTGTAAGGTTTACTACGATCTCAGAGTACTGCTCCCCACTTTTCATACCGCTTCCCTTAACAAGTCCAGCATAGTCTAGTGGTGAGCCTTGCCCTAAAAACAACTCAATATCAGTTATATGTTCCTCTTTTTTCAAAACATCAACAACACACGTACTTACAGCTTTAGTTTGTTCTATAGAACTTCCATTTGGAGTGTCAATATAGATCGTAAATGTATTAGTACTTTTACCAGGGAGCATCTTTGCTAAGACCATTTTTGTAGGAAACATCATGATAGATCCTACAAAAAATAGAGCTATTAAAGCAAAAACAGCTAAGGTTCTTTTAGGGTTGTCAAGAATCCCATACACAAACTCTTCAAATCTTTTACCTTTATGTTCGTGACCCATTAGTCTGTCTCCTGTTTGTTGTGTACATGTGCACCATCTTCTTTTCTATGAAGTAGCTTTCTACTAAGATACGGCGTAAATATGTAGGCTATAAAGAGTGATGCTAAAAGTGCAACTGGAACGTTGTAGGGAATAGGTTTCATAAACTCACCCATCATTCCACCCACAAAAGCCATAGGCACCATAGTTAGGATGATTGCAAGCGTAGCTATGTTTGTAGGTGCACCGATCTCATCTGTAGCAGTTATAAACAGCTCATCTCTGTCTCTTTCTTCACTGTCGTGTGCATGCATATGTCTATGTATGTTTTCAATAACAATAATAGCAGCATCAACAAGTAAACCTAAAGATAGTAAAAATGCAAAGAGGGTGATCCTGTTGATCGTTTGATCCCCCATATATGCTATAAAAAGTGTGATCGCCAAAATCGCTGGGACTGTAAATGTCACTATCAAAGATTCTTTCCAACCCAAAAAGAAAACAAGCATAACTGCTATGATCATTATGGTTAGTACTAAGTGATAAACTAGCTCATTAACAGCTTCATTAGCTCTTACACCATAGTCTCTTGTGATCTTGTAAGATATACCAAGATTATTAAGGCTATCTTTTTTACTCTCAAGTAGCTCTTTGACATCATCAGTTACAAACACCGCATTTGTTCCTGCTAGTTTTGAGACAGCTAGAGTGATCTGTTCATAAGATGAGCCATCTTTTAGGTATATGTGGGCACTTTGTTTGTTCTGTTTGTCGATCGAATCTTTTACAGTAGCTATATCTCTTAGGTAGATCGGGCTTCCCATGTATTGAGCTACCATGATATTTTCAACATCTTTTACAGAGTCAATTACGTTTTTGATCCCAAAAACGACTAACTCATTCTCTTTTGTATGAGTATTTACACTTGGTACACGCACAGCAATAGATTTTATCCCTTGAACTATTTGACCAAGCGATAGATGATAGCTTTTTAGTTTTGCAAGGTCTACCTCTACATTGTACTGCTGTTTATGAGCACCTTTTAGCTCTGTTTTTGAAACATTTTCAATTGTACTGATCTCTTTTTTTAAGTTCTCTACTTTTTCTAAAAACTTTGGATAAGTGATCGAGTCCTCTTTTTGATAAAAAGCGATACCAAGTATTGGTATGTCTATGTCGATATCAAAAGGCTTAACAAGTGGCTGCATAATGTCTTTTGGAAGCTGATCCATATTTTGCATCACTTTGTCATAAAGTTTTAGGTTTGAGATCTCTCTGTTTTGACCTATATAGTACATTACATTTACAACTGCGACATTTTCCATACTCATAGAATAGATATGCTCAATCCCTTTAACCTCTCTAAGCTTTGCCTCTAAAGGCTCAACTATGATCTTTTCCACCTCTTTTGGTTTAAAGCCAGGTGCTGGGATGATGATACTACCACCACTTATAGAGATCTGCGGATCCTCCTCGCGAGGCATAATCTCTAAAGATATATAACCAATTACAAGTAAAAAGATAGCTAAAACTGCCGTAAGTGGGTTGTATAAAAACCCACGGGCAAGCTTACCAGCACTATCAGTTACTTTGATGTGTGAGAGATCTTTTTCTTTCATCTACTGAACCTTTATGCCAATTTTTGCATACATCCCAGGATAAACTAATTTATTTTTATTTTTAAAAGATACTTTGATCTTAAATGTATGTGTCATAGGGTTTGAGCTAGGGACTATTGCAGTTACTGTACCTATGGTTTTAATCCCTTGAGATGGGATCTCAACTTCAACTTTTGATCCATGTCTAACACTTCTTAGATTTCCCTCAGAGATCTCAGTTGATATTTTAAGATCACTAAGATCAGATAGTATGATCGCTGGCATTCCAGGCATAGCCATCTCTCCAACTTTTATGTTTTTGTTAACTACAACACCATCGTTTGGAGCTTTTATATTTAGGTATCTGTACTGGTTTTCTACCTCTTGAAGTCTTGCTTTTGAGATATTTACCATATCTAGGAGGTTTTTTCTTGCAAGTTCTAGTTCTTCAACCTTGTACTTTGCTACCATATCTTTTTCATAAAGCCTTTTATGACGATCTAGGTTTATAACTACATTTGTATATTGGTTTTGGTACATCTGTAGGGCTGATTCAGCTTGACGTTTTGCAGAGTCTATCTCACGTGAGTCGATCTCATAGAGAAGCTGTCCCTTTTTTACATACTCACCCTCACTCACATTTACACTAGTTACAAAGCCCATAAAACGACTTGTGATCATCTTTTGGTTATCAGAGATCACACTTCCTG
>JBEPWC010000018.1:0-15029 GCA_041642615.1 Sulfurimonas sp.
GATATAGCTGAGCTTGATGAAGATGACCTTAAGGAGTTCTAAAAGTATCTAAGCTATTTCATGGAATATATATTGCTACCTATAAAGCAAAAAGAAAATAGATGAAAATAACTTTTACATTACTCGCTTTAGTACTATCTAGCATATTATTTGCAAAAGGGAGTGACTACTCCCTTATAATAGAAAAACCATTCAACAACGAGCTAACAGCTATAACACAAGACTATGATCGCAGCATTAGTGCTGTTGGGTTTATAAAAAACTACAAAACAAGCTCCACAAAAAACAGAGCTTATACAGATCCATTTGAGTATCTTGCAAGTGTAAATAGTAATAGTGGAACACATATGCAACTCATAAAAGCTGATCATGGAGCAAATGTTACAATAGACAAGTCGATCGCACTATCACACTTCTCAAAAGCTATCTCTTTAGTTAAAACACCAACAAATGGCTACTACATAGGTGGGCATACTATGGATGGTGAACTTTTACTTTTAAAACTTAACTCAGATGGTAGTGTTGTATTTACCAAAAAGTTTGGAACAAAAAACTTTGACAGACTAAAAAACATTACAAGGTTAAGTGATGGTGGTGTTTTAGCCATAGGCTCATCTGCAACATCAAGAGACTCAGATGATCCACTTTTTAAAACAGGGCTTGGACTAAACGATATCTTTATAACTAGATTTAGCAAAGATGGTAGAGAGCTTTGGAGTAAAAAGTTTGGTACAGAGTATGATGATGAGGGAATAGATGCAGCAGAAGCTAGAGATGGCTCGATCATAGTAGTTGGTCAGACACTAAATGGTAGTGATAAAAACCTAAGCATAATGCGGATAGATGAAAGAGCAAACAAGATCTGGCTAAAAGAGTTCAAAGAGGACAGAGGCTTAACACCTAGAAAGATTATAAGGCTCCGTGATAACAACTTTTTACTCTCCATGAGTTACAAGGATGAGCTCTTTAAAGATCAGATAAGACTTATGAAATTTGATCTTAGAGGTAATGTGATCAATGACAAGAAAGTTTTTACTTCATACTCATCTACACTTTTAGACATTAAAGAGTTTTCAGACAGTGCATTAGTAGGTGTTGGGTATGTAAAAGACACTCATAACACAGATGCTCTTGCTATGGTTCTTGACTCAGATCTAAACATGCTTTACCAAGAACATTACGGGGGAGACAACTACGACCTACTAAACTCTGTAAAAATCTTAAATAACTCTCAGGTCGCAGCAGCTGGGATCCATACAAGTAAGCACTCTCAAGAGTCAAACATGTGGATCCTAAAGCTAAACAGAGACGCTACAATAGCTCAAGTATCAGCAGATACAAACGATTTTTACAAAAAGCTTTTACTTTTGTTTGATCATGAGATCAAAGAGGGTCAGATCAAGATCTACAGAGATCTTAGTATTGAGCTACAGGACAAAAGACTGCTTTTTAAAGTTGGAGTTCATAAGCTAAACAAAACTCAAGAGATCTTTTTAGACAAGTTTTCAAAAAAGCTGATCCCTTTTCTTTACAGATATAAAAACATTGTAAAAACACTTAGTGTGAATGGTCATACATCTAGTGAATGGGGCGATGCTAACTTTACACAAAACTTTTTAAAAAATGAAAAGCTCTCACTTAACCGATCGTATTCAACTATGAGTTACATGTTTAACACTCAAAACAAAAAGATAAAAAACTTTTTAACTCAAGTGTTTAGAGGTAGCGGATATGGCTTTTCTAAAAAGATCATGAAAAACAGCTACCTTGAAGATAAAGAAAATTCAAGAAGAGTCTCATTTAAGATCATACTAAATGAGACTTAAAGACAAAGTTTTAAAGCTCTTCATCTAGATCTTTACTAGTTCTAAAGCTTAAGCGGGTTTTGTCTTGTTTTAGTTTTTTGTAAAGTTTGAACTTTGCTTTTTCAAGCTCATCTGCTGTGTAAGAAAACTCCTCACATAGTTTATCATCAGACACTCCTGCACTATCCATTGCAAAAAGTTTTAACTCTTTTTTTGTAAGTTTTGATTTCATGATCGCATATAACTCTTTATCATCAGATATTAACTCTAACTCATCCATAACACAAAACTCTGCTAACTTTTCTCTAAAACTGTTGTCTTGGTTGTATTGTCTCCAAACAGAACTATCTAGTACTGATTCACCCATTTATTTTTCCTTTTAACTCTGGAAGTATCTTTGTAAGATCTTTTTCGTTTATAATTATATTTGCTTCTTTTTGGAGTATCTCTCTTGCACAAAAAGCTACACGTGTCCCTGCATGTGCAAACATTGAAAGGTCATTTGCACCATCACCACACACTAAAGTTTCATCTTCACTTACACCAAGTATATTTTGCAGACGTGTCAGCATATCACCTTTAGAGAAGTTAAACATCATATCTCCACCCACAAGTCCTGTAAGTTTTCCATCTTTTACATGCAGTGCGTTTGAAAAATCTGCATCGTATCCTAGTATATCTTTTGCATAAGATGTAGCTGTTCTAAACCCGCCTGAAAAACACACAACTGTAACACCACTTTTTTTAAGCTCAGCTATCGTCTCACGTGCACCTTTCATATATGGTAAGTTGTGTGAGATCTTCTCAACTACAGAAAAATCAAGCCCTTTTAAAAGTCCTACTCTTTGCTGCAAAGACTCAAAAAAATCAAGCCTTCCGCTCATAGCCTCTTCCGTTATCGCTGCTACTTGCTCACCAAGTCCAAGCTCCTCTGCAAAAAAATCTATAGTCTCACCATCCATAAGTGTAGAATCAAAATCAAATACTGCTAATTTCAACATATTTATATAGTACCTTTTGTTATAATGTCGCAATTATACCATTTAGGACTTGTTTTTGTTTGATACACTAATAGATAAACTAAAAAACTCAACATATATAACACTTGAAACTACGCCGGGTCACTCTGCGCAGTTTGCTCCGACAATAGAAAAGATCGCTGAGCTGGAGTTAGACAAATATGTAGATGGATTTAGTACAACCGATAATCCACTTGCAAAACTAAAATACAACTCACTCTTTGCGGCTAAAATGCTACAAGAGAGGTTTAACAAACCTGTGATCGCAACTATGAGTATGCGTGATCGCAACAAAATAGCCTTGCAGTCTGATCTATTGGCTGCAAATGAAGTTGACATCCGCTCTATTTTAGCACTAACAGGAGATCCTGCAAACCTAAGCGATCAACCACATGTAAAAGGTGTTTTTGAGGGTGACAGCACTCTACTTTTGGAGATGATAGCTGCATTTAATTCAGGTATGAGCTATGCAGGTAAACCATTTGCAGTAGCACCTAAAGAGATATACCCATTTGCAGTTGTAAACAGCTATGCAAAAAACCCTAAAACACTTCAAAAGAAGATGCAAAAGAAGATAAAACACGGAGCACTTGGAATCATCACTCAACCCGTATACGATGTAGAAAATGCAAAACTACTACTGGACTTGATAGAAAAAGCAAATAACGAGTGTTGCTCTGATCAAAAAAGAGCTGAACTTGTTTTAGGAATATTTCCTATTACAAAACTAAGAACTGCACAGTTTTTATCAGCTCATGTACCGGGTATAAATGTACCTGATGAGTGGATAGAAAAACTTCGTGTTGCTTCAAAAGACGGACTAGATGAGGAGTATAAAGTTGGATTTGAGCTTAGTAAAGAGCTTTTTGAAAAACTAAAAGAACTTCACCCTAAGATCCACCTTATGACTGCAAATCAGTTTAAAATAGCTAAGGATATTTTAGCTTGAAGCTTTAAACTCAACTTTATAGGAGATTTTTGAGGTTGTATCTATCTGCACTTTTACATCTTTTAGCTTTTGAAGTGTCTCTTTTATAAACTCTGTCCCATAACCACTTTGCTTATCACTATAACCCAAAGAGTTATCTTCGTACTCAAAAATTACACGTTCATACTCTTTTTTAACCTTTATGCTAAGCTTAAGCTTATGATCTTGTGGTGTGTACTTAATTGTATTTACATACAGTTCATTTACCACTAATCCTAGATCTTTTAGAGTGTTTGATGCAAGTTTAAAATCTTCAGCATCAAGGTTTATTTGTGAGTCTTTCATTGTAAGATGCTTTACAAGATCTTTGAAAAACTTTTCTACTTCAAGTACATCATCATCACTTTTTCCATAAAGCATATCGTGAACGATCGACATAGAGTGAAGCTTACCTATAACACTCTCTATTTTAGATGTAACTACTTTTGATTTCTCATCGCCTATCTCAATATATAACATAGAAATAAGGATCTGGAAGTTATTTTTTACACGGTGAAACATCTCTTTTAATAACTCTTGCTTTTGTGAGACGATCAAAGTTAGTGTTTTGTTTTTTTCGTTTAGATCTTGGGTTTGTCTATATATCTCTTTTTGTAGTGTTTTTTGATAGTCTTTTTGAAAAATATCAATCCTATATGCTAATAGTAATGAGAGTAAAACGATCTCTAAAAAAGAACCAACTAAAAATCCATAACGTGTGTAGTCTGTGTTTGGCAATACCCCCATTGTCATAAGTGAGAGTATGGTTATAGAGACCAAAAATGTACCGATTGCCAAAAGGTAAAGTGTAGCTATTTTGTTGCTGGTTGTGATCTGTTTTAGTGCAAAGTAGATGTAAAAAAAGAAAATATAACCAGCTACTACATTTGTAAACTCAAAACCAATTTTAAAACTTATTCCAAGATTTTCATAGAAAAATATTAAAAATGCAGCCAATACCAAAAGGTAGTGATGCAAATTTAAAAACTTGTATATTTTTGGATGGTTTTTTCGCACCTCTAGCACTTCATTTGAAAATAGCATCAAAAATAAAATAGCAAGTGGTGTGACAATATGTAAGTTATAGTCATACTCTATGGGGATATAATAAAACGCTATACCTCCAAAAAAACCACCTGTCCATAATCCAAAACTAAGTGAGTATCCAAAGTAGTAAAGGTAGACTTTATTTCTTAGGTAAAAGTATAAAAACAGGTTATAAAAACCTATAATAAGGACAGCTCCAAGGTAAAATGTATATAAAAATCCCTCTTTATAAATGTTGTTGTGGTAGTATTTTTCATTGTAGATAAAAAACTCTCCAAATGTTGCAAAAAAAGGTCGTGCTTTTACATAAAGTGTAGTTGTTTTTTGGGGATCTAGGGTTATATAAAAATGAGCATTTGGGTTATTGATCTCCCTTTTACTAAGGTCTACTTGTACTCCACTTTTTTGCTTGATCGTTTTTTTATTTTGTTCATAATACAAAAATACATAATCATAAAAAACTTCATTTAAAGCAAATACATAACGCTTAGACTCGCTTGATGGGTTAAAAAGTTTTAGCTTAAACCATACAGGATGATTGAGAAATCCAAGTGTAAAATGGTTACCAATACTTTTGCTAAACTCTAAGTTTTTAACATCTTTGTAGCTTAGATCGTTTGTCTTGTCTTCATGGTACCACACTTTAAAATTGTCATGTTTTGTAGTTATTTTAGATAGATCTATCCCCTCATTTGCGTAAACTGAGAGTCCTAGTAATAAAACTATGCCAACTATTAAAAATATTTTTTTCATCTCTATTCCAAATAATGTTGTTTATAAAAGTTATGATCATAATAACATCAAATAAGTGAGAATGTGATAAAATAAATTTAGAGGTGCCCTTTAGGAGGACGTTATGGATATACTGATCGTAGAAGATGAGCCTTTAACGGCTCAGTTTATAAAACAAACACTGCAAGCTCTAGATCATACGATCTACTTAAGCGACAATGCAGATGATTGCTATGAGATCTTAGATGTAAAAAGTGTAGATCTGATCTTTATGGATATAAACATAAAAGGGAGTATAGATGGGCTCCAACTTGCCTTAGGTGCCACTCAAAAGTACAATGTCAACATCATCTTTATAACCTCTTATAGGGATACAGACACCATAAATGAAGCCTCACTTTCAAAGCCCTTGGGCTATCTGATCAAACCTGTGATCAAGAGTGATATAGAGGCTATAATGATGATAGCATCTACTCAACACAAAGCTAGCTCAATAGATCAACCAAAGAGTTCAAACACAATAACTATAGGACCTCTAACATACGACAAAAAAACAAAAAATGTTACCTGTAGTAACGAAAGCGTAAAAATGTCTAAACTTGAGACAAAAGCATTGGAGATTTTTCTTCACAACCCAGACTTAGTCTTAAACACTCCAGATCTAATAGATAAGATCTGGGGCGATCAACGCTCAAAATCATCTTTACGTGAGCTTATCTCAAGACTTCGCAAAAAACTTCCAAAACTAAAACTTTATAGCTACTCAAACATAGGATACATCCTTTACACTTCTGATCATAACTAAAACTCTAACGCTTTTCTAATCTCTATATGCCATAGTACCAACATAGAAATAGAGTAAGAGGTTAACAGATGCAAGAAGCTACTATTTTAGTTGTTGATGATACAAAAGAAAATATCCATATACTCTATAATCTACTTGATGAGTATGATATAGCTGTTGCAAAAAATGGTAAGAGAGCTTTAGAGATCGCTAACAACGAAGAGATCGATCTTATTTTACTTGATGTAATGATGCCTGAGATGGATGGCTATGAAGTTTGTAGCACTTTAAAACAAAATCAAAAAACAAAAGATATACCTATAATATTTTTAACTGCAAAAGTTGATATAGAAGATGAGATCAAAGGGCTTGAGCTTGGGGCGGTTGATTATATATCAAAACCTTTTAATCCTACACTTGTAAAACAAAGAGTTAAAAACCAGCTCCTTTTAAAAGAAGCAAACGACATCTTACAAAACCAAAAACAGTACCTTAAAGATGAAGTGCAAAAACGCACAAAAGAGATTGAAGATATTCAAAACATAACTATAAATGCTATGACCACTTTAGCTGAGACTAGAGATACTGATACTGGAAACCATATTATCCGCACTACAAAATATACTGAGGCTTTATGTAAAGAACTACTAAGACAAGGTCTATTTAAAGAGATCTTAACGGATGAGAGTATTAAAAAAATATCCCAATCAGCAGCACTGCATGACATAGGTAAGATCGGAATCCCTGACAACATATTGCTAAAGCCCGGCAAACTAAGCGATGAGGAGTTTGAAATGATGAAAACACACTCCCAAATAGGCTATGAAGCCCTGCTTCATGCAGAACAAAGCATACAAAACCCTGAGTCATGCTTTTTACATTTTGCAAAAGATATAGCAAGAAGTCACCATGAAAAGTACAACGGCAAAGGTTATCCTCAAGGTCTTTGTGGCGAAGAGATCCCACTAGTAGCACGTGTTATGGCACTTGCAGATGTGTACGATGCACTAGTCTCAAAGCGTGTATATAAAGATGCAATGAGTCATGACAAGGCTATGGGAATTATAAATAGTGAAAGGGGTGAACACTTTGATCCAGTAGTAGTAGACGCATTTTTAAAGATTGAAGATGAGTTTATAGACATAACAAAAAGATACAACCAATAAAAGGATGAAAATGGAAGATAAAAAAGATATAAAGCCACTTTTAGAGTGGGCACACAGCAGGGGCGAGGCGAAAATAGTTGATAGAGTGTTGCTAAAACTAATGCCAAAGATCTTAGATAGTAAAATGAAGATCAGCAAAGAGGACATTGAGAAATCAAGCGAGTATTTTGTTCCAGAAGAGCTTTACAAACACTTTGTAGAGATAACCCAACAGTTTGTTGGCGAGAAGTTCAAACAAGGAGATAAAGATGTTTGATATAAATAAATATAAATTTGATGAGGAGCATAACTGTATAGTTATAGGGGATGAAGCGATGATCTTTCACTGTCATCACTACCTTTTAAACCTCTTAAGAACCATACTAGATGCTGACTATATAGATAGTCAAAAATTTCTTGTAGGTGCTGCAGCTGATTCTATATACAATCAGCTCTCAAACTTATGTGAGGGTTTAAACACAGACGAATCAAAAACTATGGCTGAGGAGATATATAAAACTTTTGGTTATGGGCTAATCGATCTCTCTTGCATGGATGAGCATGGACTTAGTCTAAAAACAACAAAAAGTTTTTTTTCAAAAACATGGCAGATGAAGTTTGAACAAAGCGATAAGCCAGTTGATTATTACACTACTGGTTTTTTGGCAGCTGCATATGCTGTGATCTACAACAAAAAACTATCTTCTATCAGTGCTACTCAAACTAAGTGTATGGCGTGTGGAGATGATTTTAATTTTTTTGAAATATCTACAGATGAGTGTAATTTCGCTGTGTATCCACCAAAAAAACCGATCGAATTTAACTCAACTCCTAAACATAAAATAGACTGGGAGCATGAAGAGACGATCACAAACGCATTTTTAGGTGCACATGCTAACTTTGTAGGAAATGAAGAGGGTTATATCCCTGCTTTTGGTGTTAACATAGTTAGAAACCAAAGTGATTACGTCAATAGGTTGCAGTTTGAGTTTATTAGAGCTATGAAAAGTGTAGCAGGTGAGTATGGGATCACATTAGGTGGAGAGTTACTACTTGAAGCTGGACACGCTTGTGGATTTTTTACATATGGTGGGATCATGACCTCAGCCGAATGGGAAGGGGCTGTTAAGCCATACCTAAAAACAAAAGAGGACTGGATCAAAGGGCTTGCATCTGTGATCAATACAATGGGATGGGGTTACCATACAGCTGTAGAGTTAAGTGAGCAAAAAGCTGTCTTTAGAAACTACAACGACTTTGAAGATTTAAGTCACATGAGGATGTATGGTAAAAGTGAGTACCCTGTTAACTGGGCAAACAGTGGTGGTTTTACAGGACTTATGCAGCTTGTCTACAACACGGACCTAGTAGATGGAAAACGAATAGAGACCGAAGATGGTTTTAGAAGCATGAGACGCTCAAAAGTCGGGTACAAAACAAATATGAAAAAATCTATAGCTTGCGGGGACGACTACTTAGAAGTTGAAGTTTACAAATAAGAGGCTAAGATGACTAGTATAGAAAAAGAGTACCAAAAACAACAATCTGTATATACAAAGATGTTGCAAATTGCTAAAAGTATCAATGAGTCTTTAAAAGTAGAGGAGCTTTTTGATATAGCAGCAGATTTTGCAACAAAAGATCTAGGGTTTCAAAGATGTCTTATATTTGAACACGACGATAGAAATGGTTGGTTTAAGGTCAGCCATTCTAAAGGGTACAAAGATCCGATGGAGCAACAGGTTATAAAGATCATAAACTTATTGCTCTCAGGTGAGGTTATAGAGTATCTACGCAAAGAGAACAAACCAATTATACACACTCAAGAACATATTGACAAAAAGGTACTGAGCCTTACAAAATCTCTTTTTTTAGACGAAGCATACTTTGAGCTACTTGGTGGGGATATTGATATCCCTTATAGTGTTATTGTAGTTGGAAATAGCTCATCTGATCTAGAAAATTTCACACGCATTGGTAGCGACAAAACTGCAATGCTTGCTTTAAAAAATGCAACAGAACACTTCTCAAACACCATAAACAACATCATCTTTTACAAAGCATGGAGAGATGAAAAAGCACTACTAGAAGAAAACATTGCCAAAAGAACAAAAGAGATCAACGAACAAAAAGAGACGTTTGAGGCTATTTACAAAACATCCAAAGACGGTATAGCACTTTTAGATATAGAAACTACGGCTTTTTTAGCTGTAAATCAAGCTTATGCAGATATGACAGGCTACACTATAGAGGAGCTTTTACGTACTAGCTGTATTAAACTCAGTGTAGAAGAGGATAAAAAGCGAAGTAGAGATGCTATTGAAAAAGTAAAAGTGGATGGCTACATAACTGACTTTATAAAAAAGTGTATTAAAAAAGATGGTGGGATCATCACTACAAATATGTCAATCTCTTTGATGAAAGATCAAAAAAGCATGTTAGTTAGTGTAAAAGATATAACAAAACAAAAAGAGCTTGAAGCAAAGATCCTAGAGGAAAAACACAAAGCTGAAGCTGCTACAAAAGCTAAAAGTGAGTTTTTAGCAAACATGAGCCACGAGATCAGAACTCCTATGAATGGGATCATAGGGATGTCTCACCTAGCACTTAAAACCGATCTTGATGATAGACAGAGAAACTACATACAAAAGATAGACAACTCTGCAAAAACCCTACTTGATATAATAAACGAGATCCTAGACTTCTCAAAAATAGAAGCTGGAAAACTTACTATAGAAAAGATAGAGTTTGATCTTTTTAAAGTTCTTGAGGGGGTTGTTAACATCATAGAGCATAAAGCTCATGAGAAAAACTTAGAGCTGATCATAAGCTACTCATCTGGGATAGGCAAAAACTTTATAGGTGATAGTTTGAGAATCTCACAGATCCTAATAAACCTTGCGGGAAACGCTGTAAAATTTACAGATGAGGGTGAAGTTGGGATTTATGTAGAGAGAGTTGCAGATGATAGATATAGATTTAGCGTAAAAGATAGCGGTATTGGGATGAGTAAAGAGCAGAAAAAAAGACTCTTTCAGTCCTTTTCACAAGCAGATGGATCTACTACAAGAAAGTATGGTGGAACCGGTTTGGGTCTTACGATCTCAAAACAGCTTGTTGAGCTTATGGATGGGAAAATATGGTGTGAGAGTGAACTTGGAGAGGGAAGCAAGTTTATATTTGAGCTTCCACTTAAAGAGATCTCCTATGCAAAAGATGATTTTAAAACCTTTAGCGACAAAAAAGTGCTTATAGTAGATGATCACAAGTCGTGGCACGACATACTTAAAAACTCACTTGATCTATTTAAGATTAGTTCAGAATCAGCATATAGTGGTGAAGAAGCTATCGAGATACTTAAAAAAGGTAACCACTATGACCTTATTTTGATGGACTGGAATATGCCTGGATTAGATGGTATACAGACATCTCAAAAGATCAAAGAAGAGATCAGCAACCTAGATGAACTCTCAACTGTGATCATGGTTAGTAGCTACAGACAAGACACAGTAGTTAAGCTTGCAAAAGAATCAAATATAGATATATTTTTACAAAAACCTATAAACCCTTCTATTTTAAACGACATTTTATGTGAAATATTTTTAAACGAAGTAAGAGCTTCAACTAAAAATCAGGAGCAGTCTTTAGAAGAGAAGTACGATATATCTCTTTTAGCAGATAACAAAGTTTTACTTGTTGAAGACAACCATACAAATCAAGAGATCATAGTAGGACTGCTAGAAGATAGTGGGATAGACCTAGATGTAGTTGACAATGGTCAAAAAGCTGTTCAAAAACACTCTCAAAACTCATATGAGTTAATACTTATGGATATTCAGATGCCTGTTATGGATGGGTTTGAAGCCACAAAACAGATCAGAAAAAAAGATCAAAACATCCCAATAGTAGCTTTAACAGCAAACGCTATGAAAGAGGATATTGACAAAACAAAAAATGCAGGTATGAGTGATCATCTAAACAAACCAATAGATGTAGAAAAACTTTATGAAGTACTCTTAAGATACCTCAGTTCAAAGTCACAAAAAGTTTTAACACAAGAGAAAAAAGAGACAAAAGATGAACTAGCTCTTCCTGATCTTGAGTACTTAGACACAAAAAAAGCTTTAATGCAGCTAGGCTCAAACAAAAAGCTCTACCTAAAAGTGTTGCATGAGTTTATGTTAAACAACAAAGACCTTGATCTACATGCACTAAACCAAGAGGAGTACGATAGAAAACTACATACCCTTGGTGGACTCTGTGGAAGCATAGGTGCTACTAACCTCCATAGACTAGTTATGAAACTTGAAAAAAACTATAACATGGAACATGTTGACTCTTTTAGCAGACAACTCAAAGTTTTGATCGATGATCTTGAAGTGTTTTTTAAAGAAAACTCTTTTGAGACTCAAGAGGACAAAAACACTCTCTCAGATGAGCAAAGAGACTCCTTGCTAAATGAGCTAAAAGGTGCTGTTAAAACAACTCGCCCAAAAAAATGTTTTGATCTGATCCAAAAGATAAATGGGTATCAACTTAGTCCAAGTGATCAAGAGATGATAAAAAAAGTTGAAGATGCAGTGGATGACTTTGACTTTGATAAAGCGGTGGAGTATTTTGATGGATAAAAAGAAAAAAAGTATTTTGATTGTTGATGATGAGAAGATCAACTTACACATTCTTCTAGGTATTTTTGATGATGCGTACGATCTTTATGTAGCACTTAATGGTGTTGAAGCACTTGAGATGGCAAAAAGCCTAGATATTGATCTGATCTTACTTGATGTAATTATGCCTCAGATGGATGGTTTTGAAGTTTGTGAGACCCTTAAAAAAGATGAAGAAACTAAGGGTATACCTGTCATATTTGTCTCAATTAAAAATGATGAAGCATCTATTGAGAAGGCTTATGATCTAGGTGGAAGCGACTTTATAACCAAGCCTTTTAAATCTAAAGAACTTTTAGCAAAAGTTAAAAAAGAGTTAGAGTTAAAGTCACTCCTAGAGCATCTTGAGTATCTAAGTTCATATGATACTATGACTGGTATATACAATAGAAGAAGTTTTTTTGAACTTGCACAAAAAAAGTTTAATACTACCAATAACCTATACGCTGTTATGATAGATGTTGATGATTTTAAGCTTATTAACGATCGCTTTGGTCACCATGCTGGGGATCAGGTGCTTATACATGTAGTAAAAACAATAAAAAAACAACTAAGTTCTAAAGCTATCTTTGGAAGACTCGGTGGGGAAGAGTTTTGCATACTACTTGAAAATGTAGCTAAACTTGTAAATATTCAAAACTATATGGAATCTATCCGAAGAGTTATAAGTACAAACTCTCTTAAGATAAATAACGAAGAGATCATATGCACTGTAAGTTTTGGGATGGCTAAAAAGACAAAGAACACAAAAACTTTAGACCAACTTCTTATAAAGGCAGATCAGTACCTATATACTGCAAAAAGCAAAGGTAAAAACTGTGTAGCTGTAGCCTAGACTATAACATACCCTCAAGATCACCAATGCTTTTTATCTGATCAACTTTCATGTCGTAATGCTTATGTGTGTATCCAATACCCTTGGACTTTAAAATTTCATCGATCTTATCTAAGTAGTTTTCAAATTCAAAATGCTCTTTGCTTAAGAGTGTAAAATTATCTCCAAATATTCTAAATATGTACTCATTATTGTAAGTGATATTTTTTAACTCTACAGCTAACTCTCTTAAAAGCTCATTTCCTTTTTCCCAACCATGTTTTTTGTTATACTTTGAAAAACTTTTTAAAGAGATGTTGTGTATACATCTTAGGTTATATCCATTTATATCATTGTACGCTAAAACATACTCCAAATACTCCCTGTTATACAGATCGGTAATGGAGTCTTTGTAAAAGTATGCAAACCTCTCTTTTTCTATGTCTGTTTGGGGTTCCTGGTTTGCACTAAGATCTATTTTTACATCTTTTAGTGCTACTACTGCTTTTTTTACGATCATAGGATTAAACTGCTTGCCAGATAGCTCCTCTAGCTCTTTTAATGCACTATCAACACTCTTTCTAGCTTTGTAAATTCTGTTTGTTGTCATAGCATCAAACGCATCTGCTACAGTCATAACCTGTGAACTTAGTGGGATATCTTTACCTTTTAGTTTATACGGATAACCTTTACCATCATACCTCTCATGATGATACCTTATAATCTCAGCGATCTCTTTGTATATATCTATCTGCTTTAATATCTCATAGCTACTGACAACATGTTCTTGTATGATCTCTCGCTCAATTTTTGAGAGTTCCCCAGGTTTTAGCAAAATAGCATCTGGCGTTGAGATCTTTCCTATGTCGTGGAGCATACAAGCTCTGTAAAGCTCATCTAGATCTTTTTTAGCGTATCCCATCTTTTTTGCTATTAAAACAGAGTAGTTTGCAACTCTTTGTGTGTGTCCAGCTGTATATCTGTCCCTTTTTTCTATAATACTTACCATTGAGAAGATATTTTGTTCATAGTTTTTGATCTTTTTATCGATCTCTTTTATAGCAAACTTTCTACCAAAAACTATACCAACTAACCCTATTGACCATATGATCAGTAAAACCACAACGTTTTGTTTAGCCAATACAAAAGCCTCTTCTAGGTATTTTTCCATAGCTACTGAAACAGATACACCACCCCTTATATCACCAACGCTATACCCTTGTTGTGCATGACACTTAAGGCACGATTTTTTAACAATAAGCGGATTTAGGTAGCGAAAGTATGCTTGATCATCTATGTCTTGGAACTCATAAACTGGTTTTCTTGTTTGTTCAACTTTTTTAAGTGCTTTTTTTTCCCACTTATCGGGAGCATTTTGAGGATTAAGTAAGTTTTTGCTTGTAATATGCCCTTTATTTCCATAAAGTTCTGTGTATTGTTCCATCATCTGCTTTAGTGAGTATGCCGGATTCATTAACGTTAGTTGTTGATTCGATGTTGTGTTTATATCTCTGTTTTTAACATGTGAGAGGTACTTGTTTGGTTGTGTTTTTTTAGTTACTGGGACATATACACCACCGTGAAATGCAACCCATGATCGATAAGCAAGATCTTTTTTTACACTTACTTCAGCCTCATTTTTAGCTAAACTATAAGCATATTGGTACTCCTCTTTAACCAAGACAACACCCATTACAACAACAATAACACTCCATATAAGCAATATATATAAAGCAATCCTGTTTATAAATTTTCTCTGTACACTCATGTGATTATTTTACCTGCCTTTAAATATGTACAATATAAAAGATACTATAACTTTGATCAATAAAATAAAAAGCTAAATATATTCATATTTAATTAGCTATTTAAAATTTTCTATATACTCTTTAAAACTCTCAAATACTAAAGGCTTGCTGAAAAAGTAGCCTTGAACTTTTCTACAATGTAGAAACTTTAATGCATCTATATGACCTTGTGTTTCTGAGCCCTCAGCAATCACATCCTTACCAAGTGCATTACTCATAGCTATTATTGTCGAAACAATTG
>JBEPWC010000019.1:0-14892 GCA_041642615.1 Sulfurimonas sp.
TTCTTCTCCTCTTTTTCAAAGAAAGTCTCAAGTTGTGATTTTGTAAAAAACTGTTCCATCATCAAAGATTTTATAGATTTTTTAAAAGACTCAAACCTTTTAGGGATCACACCAGAACCATACAGTAGTGGTACTCTTTCAAAAAGCATGTGGATCGCTAAGAGGTTTGTTAAAGCACCTGAGAGTGCAAATAAACCTGTGTATAAAAAGTATTTTGATATTGAAGCATCTATAAATAGTGCTGTGAGTATAAAAAGTAGTGCAACTAAGTTTGTTATTAAACTTTTATTAGTTTTCATAAAATCTCTCCTAAATTTAATTTGCAATTATACAAAAAAAGATAAGATTAGTAAAAAAGAGTTTACAATGAAAAAAGAGAGTTATGAGCTATTTAGATCAGCATCAATGGATGAGATACTTGAGTACCTAGACAAAGAGTTAAAACAAAGAAATGAATCTCCTTTTTGGACAGACAAGGTAATTCCATTTTCTCGTGCGATTTTAAGTGTACTTATCGTACTTCGTGATCAAAATAGACTATTTACACCAGAGGGCAAAGATGCTAAAGAACTTACCCCTGAGCTGTTCTTTGCTTGGAGTGATTTTGTAAGTTTAAAACTGCTTTATTTTAGAGTTAAAGATGTAGACACGCAGATACTCGGTGAATACTTACACAGGTATAACGTAGATCTAGAGGATGAAAGCTTAGATTTTCCCATATCAAACTACAACTTACATCAAGGTGTAAGTAATGTTATAAAGTCTTTACTCTAAACCAAGGACTTTGTAAAACAAGAGATATAAAAATCCCCAAAATAAAAAAACAACAAGCCCAATAACACTAAAGATGACCACAACTCTAACTAGTAGGTGAAACAAGAACTTTAAAAAATTCATCTATTTTTTGTAGTCCTGTACAGGTAAGCCTTTTGCTTTTACGTAAACCATCCCACCTAATAGGTTTGTAACTTTGTAGTTGAGTCTAGATGATAAAAACTCCGAAACTAGTTGTGTCCTACTAGCGGTCCTGCATATAAGGGCAAAAGGTTTTGTAGTGTCTACTTTTTTATTTAGTTGTGTTAAAAATGCTTCAACATCATACTTTCCACTTTCGTTGAAAAACATTATAGGGATCGAATCCTTTACAATCCCAGTCTCATGCCATTCTGGAGGAGTTCTTATGTCAACTATTGGTGTGTTTGAATTTATAAGCTCAAGTGTTGGATACTCGTGTTTAAGCTCGGCAAATATGTATGTATTGAACACTAACAAAAATATTAAAATTTTTTTCAATTTAAAATCCTTGAATTTTTGTATAATTGTATCTATAAATGATTAACCAAGATTAAGGATGTGCGATTTAAATGGCCTCACAAAAAGCGATAGAAAACTCAAAAAGACTAAGATACATAAGGGCTTTAGAGAGATTTCATAAAAGTATAATATCTTATCTCTCAACAACTCAAGACCTAACAAAAGAGTCTTATGATAAAAAAATAGATAACGCACTCAAACTTTTAAACAGAGTAGAAGAGGTCACCATATATAAAGGTGATCTAAAAGATCTTGAGGAGTTAACTAAAAAGATGATCTCTTATAAAGATAGTGAAGATAGTATAGATGATATAAAAGATGACATACTCTACAGATCAAACCAGTTAGACAAAAGTAAAAATGCAAGAAGATATAAAAAAGACAAACATCAAAAATCTAAATTCAAAGACTGGGACTAGTCTTTTAACCTATTTTTGATCTCTAAAAAATCTTTAAAATTATCTAACAGAAGATCTGTTAGTGCAGGATCAAAGTGTTTGCCTTTTTGATCCTCAAAAAACTTCACGATCTCATCTGTAGGCCATGCCTTTTTGTAAACTCTGTCTTCACTAAGAGCATCTAACACATCTGTAATAGCAGTGATACGACCAAAAATAGGTATATTGTCTTTTGTAAGCATGTTTGGATAACCTGTGCCATCCCACTTTTCATGGTGTGTGTAGGCTACTTGTGCTGCAGCTTTTAGTATTTCTCTTTGTGAGTGTTTTAGCATGTTGTAACCAAGCTCAGCATGTGTTTTCATTATCTCAAACTCTTCAGATGTTAGTTTTGCGGGCTTTTTTAGTATGCTATCTGGTATGCCAACTTTTCCAATGTCATGCATTGGTGAGGCTTGTTTTAAAAGATTTGCTTCATCTTCACTTAGACCATAAAGTCTTGCTAAAAGATATGAAAATTCAGCAACTCTATTTACGTGTTTCCCAGTCTCTTTTGAACGACTCTCACCAATAGCACCCATGGTTAAAACGACCTCTTTTTGGGTGTTTATGATCTCTTCATTTAACTCAACTAACTCAGTTATATCGTACATAATCTGAAGATGTTCAACAACATTACCTTCTAAATCTACTACAGGATAAAAAAGATTTTTAGTGGTGTATTTAGACCCATTTTTGCTTATATTGTCTAGTGTGATCTCAACAATCTCTTTGTTTGCTAGTTTTGCTTTGATCTTTTCGCATGTGTTTTTTTCTCTAAACTTTTCGTCCCTGAGTTCTTGGCACTTCATAGTCTTTAACTCTTCTAAAGAGTATCCACTAAGCTCACAAAACTTGTTGTTTGCATATGTGATGTTGCTGTTTATATCTGACTTAGTTATGGCTGTTGTAGAGTTTATGGCATCTTCGTATTGTGTAGTGTAGTTTATGTTTTCTTCTAAATTTTTACTTTTTGTATCTAGTTCACTTTTTAGTATATTTTTGTATTCTTCTAATTCTGTTACATCTATTCTGATCCCGATGTATTCTTTTAAGTTACCCTCTCTATCATAGATCGGAGCTACTTCAGAGACTACATAGTATGGACTATCATCTTTTCTTTTGTTCTTTACAAGCCCTCTCCACATAGATCCACTCTTGATCGTACTCCACATATCTTCAAATGCTTCTTTTGGCATATCTGGATGTCTTACTATATTGTGGGGTTGACCAATTAGCTCATCTTCTGTGTAGCCAGATATGTTCTCAAAGTTTTTATTTACCTCTTTTATGATCCCTTTTTGATCGGTTATGGAAAATATAGAGGCTTCCTCTACAACCTCTTTAAATTGACTAAGATAAGACAGACTTTCATTTAAAAGTTTTTCATTTGTTATGTTTGAAAAAGTGGCAATGTAGCCTCTAATCCTACCAAAAAAGTTTTTATAGTATGAGACTGTAGTGTTAAACCATAAGGTTTTATTTGAGTTTGATACTACGCTGACCTCACCTTTGTAGATCCCATGTTTTTCTACCTCTTCAAAGATCTCTTTAGCGTTAAGGCAGTGTTTATCTTGTTCTAAAAGTTCATCTTTACTAATACCTAAAAGTTCACTATAAGCACTAGAAACATCTATAAGGTTTTTGTCTAGATCAAGATAAACCCTTAAAACGTGTTTATCAATAGTCTCAAGTTGGTTCTCAATCTGTGAGATGTGTTCTTGTCTTACACTTAGTGCATTAGAGAGTGAATCTCTTAGTCTAAACATCTGCAATATATTTTTAACTTTCGCACTTACTTCGATCTTGTTAAATGGTTTTAAAATGTAGTCAACTCCCCCAGACTCAAATGCGTTTGAAATGTTATGTGAATTAGCTGGTTTTGTTGTAAAAATTATTGGAATTTCACTTGTCATGGAGTTAGACTTTATGGTTTTTGCAATCTCAAAACCATAACCATCTAGTGTGTCTAAAATAATTAGATTTGGTCTATTTGTCCTAATACTCAGAGTAGTAGAGTCTAGATCACTACAACTATAAAGATCATACTCAGAACCCAACTCTTTTGTTAAAAGATCTAATGAATCTTGATCTGTGTCTACCATTAAGATCTTTTTGTTGGTTTTCATGTCTTAGACTCATTTAAAATCCTATCAAGTAACTCAAATAACTCCTCGCTAGCTTTTTCCATGTTCTCAAAGTTTTCTAAGATCTCATCTGCATTTTTTAGAGTTACCTCTTTAGCGTTTTGTTCTAAATACTCAAGATTTTTGTTCGCATTTTGATGTACTATGTTATGAGGTGTAGCCATTTTCGAATAAGACTCAGTTCTCTCAAATCTTCTTTTACCCTCAGTATCGTACCATTTTCCAAGGTTACACTCATGAGGTGTACATGCTTCAAGCACTTGATCTAAGTTCATTATAGAGCTATATGCACGGTATTTGTACAGGATGTGTTCAATTTTTGCAAGCACAACAAAGATCGAGTTTTCCATCTGGTATGAGTTATCAACTATTTTAGAAGAGTTTTTGCTAAGTTCTACTAAAGTCTGCTCAAATTCACCTATTTTTTTAGCTGATCCATCAACAGTTTGTGTCATAGACTCTGAACTTGACTGTATATCACCCATACCTTGTTGAAGTGTTTTTATGCTTATTGAGATCTCACTTGTTGCTTTGTGTGTGCGTTCGGAGAGTTTTCTTACTTCATCTGCTACTACTGCAAATCCACGCCCATGTTCACCAGCTCTTGCTGATTCTATAGCAGCATTTAGTGCAAGTAGGTTTGTTTGTTCAGCTATATCGGTAATAAGTTCTATGATCGATGTGATATCTTGCGTTTGAGATGCAAGTTCAGATATAGAGTTGTTGTTTGCACCAACTTGATCGTTTAGTTCATTTAACTCATCTATTATGATCTCTATGCTCTGTTTTGAGTTGTCCGCTAGCTTTGAAGCATACTTTGTAGCACTTGTTACTGTTTTTAGATCGTCTATATTTGTAGCTAGGTCTTTTTGGATTACTGTAAGTGATTCTGATACCTGAGTTGATTTTTGACTAAGCTTTGAGTTAAACTTATCGCGTCTACTTTTTAAGTGTTGTTCTTGCATAAAGTCTATACTCTTAGAAACATTCTCTACCGCATTAACAAACTCACCATTTAAACCATTTGAAGATATTTTTTTTGAAAACTCACCTTTTGAAGCATCTGTAATCGAATCGTTGATTTCATGGATCGTAGTAGAGACCTGATCGATCATTGTTTTTAGTGCCTCTCCCATACGGCCAAGCTCTGTGTTGTCGTCTGATTCGTTCTGCTTTATCTCAAAAGAAAGATCACCTTTTGAAGCCCTACTTATAAGCTGTGAAAAGTTCTCAATTCCTTTAATTATGTAGTTTCTGATCATCGCAACACTAAAAAAGATGATTATTGTAAAGATCATTCCAAATATAAGTGTAGTGTTTTTAAAAAGCTCAAACTCCTCTCCAACTTTGTTTGAGTCTCTCTCAAGCTCTTTTTCTTTGTATGAAACAAGTTTTTTAAAGTGTTCTCTTGAGCTGTTTGCATATGGTGTAAGTTCTGATTTGTACTTATCATAAAGTATATCTTTTTTATTTTGTATATCTTCAAGTTTTAAAGATTGCATCATCTCTAATGAGCGGTTTAAAAAAAGCATTGTAGATTTTTTAGCTTTTTGAACCATAGGAAGGGAGTTGTCATTTTTCATAATATCTTCAAGTTTATTAAAACTCTGTTCAATAGAAGATATTTTCTGTTTTAGCTTTTTTACATTTTTTGTGTAATCTCCGCCTAGGAGTATGTCTCTTGAGGTTCTACTTATATAGTTTAGATTTTTTTCTATATTTAAAGTGTTTAAAGCACCCATCATTGAATTTTTGTGGAGATGTTTATATTGAACACTTATTATATTTAACGACCAGTAGATTAAAATTGTAGATAAAAATATAGCCAATGTCAATATGGCTATAAAGTAGTTCATTTTAGATTTTATACTTAAAGTTTTACCCATTGTGAAGATCCTACGTATTAAAATTATTGATATTATCATACCATAGATAATTTTAAATCTAATAAGTTTCTAAAGACTTAATAGCATCTTGTGCTACATTTATAAACCCATCAGCCCCAGGGATGCCAGCTATAAGGGTTGTACCTATACCGCCCCAAATAACAAAGCCTGCCATTAAAAAGATAAGTAATGTACTTACATTTATAGGAAGTTTATTCTGTTTTTCATCACTTGAGTAAAAATACATAACAGCAATTAGTTTAAAATAATAATATATAGATATAAATGCAGTAATAATTCCAACAGCTGTAAGTAAAATCTGCCCAGATTCTATAGAGCTTGTAAAGATGTAAAACTTACCTAAAAACCCAATTGTTGATGGAAAACCTGCAAGTGAAAGCATAAATATACTCATTAAAAGTGCCATATATGGACGTCTATCTGCAAACCCTTTAAAATCATCATATGTTAGATCAGAAAGCTCCTTTGATGATAAAAAACTAATGATCCCAAAAGCCCCAACAGCACTTATAAAATATGCTATTAGATAAAACATCAAAGATGGTGCGGCTAGTTCTGAGCCTAAACCTATGGAGGAGAGGGCTATAAGCATATATCCCGTATGTACTATGGATGAGGCTGCAAGCATCCTTTTATATAAATTTGAGAGATCGCCAGAAGTGAACCACCAACTAGTGTAGCTATGGTTATGATTTGTAGCATATCTATCCAAAACTCATTTACATAAGCAAAATTTACCAGATAAAGCCTAAGTATTAGTGCAAAAACAGATATCTTAAATGTTGAAGCCATAAACATAGTGATAGGCGAGGGTGCACCCTGATAAACATCTATAACCCATGAGTGAAAGGGTACAGCTCCTATTTTAAACATAACAGTTACCATGATCAGTGAAGCACCAACAAAGAGTATACCCATCTGTTCTAGATCTGTTGTGTGGACATAGTGTGTGATCTCATTAAAGCTAGTTGAGCCTACAGCTGCATATATTAGTGTAACTCCAAGCATAAAAACAGCACCTGCAAGTGATCCTAGTATAAGGTACTTCATCATAGCTTCAGAGCTTGTTGACTTGTTTTTATGATACCCAACAAGTGTGTAGATCCCAAGTGAAGCGATCTCAAGAGCTATAAAAGAGGAGATAAGTTCATTTGAGTGTGAGAGCATCATCATACCAAATACGCTAAATAAGATGATTGCAAAGTATTCGCCATTAAAATAGGTACGACTTTTAAAGTAGTCTGTGTTGATCAAAAGGGTTAAAATTGAACCTACAGTAAACATAAGATCAAATGTTTTTGAAAAGGTGTCTATTATAAAAGTCTCTCCAAAAACAGACTCAAAAAGGTATTTTGACTCCATTTGGCTCTCAAAAAGGTAGAGCTGAAGTACTAAAGAGACAACTAAAAACACAACACTTATGATGTTAAAAGTGTTTAGCGATAGTTTGTTTTGACTAAGTAGCATTAGTGTAAATGCCCCTATGATCATAATAGCCATTGGAGATGCATAAAGTAAGTCTATCATTAGTTAGCTCCTCTTATTAGTGGAGTTAAACCCTCAAGAGAGGTTAGTATATATGGTTCTATAAAAGGTGTAAAAAGTGATGGTGCTATACCTGTAGTAAGTAGCAACACCACTAGTGGTAAAAGCATTGTTATTTCTCTTGTGTTTAGATCATCTGCTTTTGCATTTTTTACAGTTTGACTCATCTGCCCAAATATAACTCTTTGTAGCATCCAAAACACATAAAGCATAGCAAGCAGTAGTGTTGTTGCACTAAAAATCCCCACAAAAAAGTCGTACTTAAATGCACCTATTAAGATCAAAAGCTCAGCTACAAAACCACCAGTGCCTGGAAGCCCAGCTATACTAAGGGCGAAAAAACTAAAGAAAAATGTAAACTTTGGAAGCTTACGAGCTACTCCGCCAAGATCAGAGATATCTATGGTTTTAAATCTGTTGTAAGTAAAGCCGATCATCAAAAAAATACCAGCAGATGCAAGAGCATGTGTAGCTATAAAGTATAAACTTCCAGCCCATGCATAGGAGTTTGCTAGGATCATACCAAGGGCTATGAGTGAGAGGTGGCTACCAGATGCATATGCAAACATCTTTCTTAAGTCATTTTCACTTACAGCACGAAAAGCGTAGTAGATCATCCCAACAATAGCTAAAAATATAATATATGGAGTGTAATATACAAGCACCTCTTCAAAGAGTGAGTACCCAAAACGCCAAATACCGTATACCCCAAGTTTTGCCATGATGGCAGAGAGTATCACAACAGCTGGAGTTGGGCTAGAACCATAAGCTGGAGCCATCCATGTGTGAAATCCAAGTAGTGGGATTTTGATCGCAAAAGCTAGTAAAAATCCAGCTGCAAGCCAAGCAGATGTTGTAGCACTTAAAGAGAGCATACTTAGATCATCAAGGTTAAAACTCCATACACCATGAGTGCTATAATAGATATATCCAATATAGATGATCGCAAAAAGCATACTCATCGATCCAAGGATTGTCATGATCAAAATCTTCATCGCATTAAACTGCCTCATACCGCTTCCATACTTACCGATCATTATAAATATTGGCAAAAGCATAGTCTCCCAAAACAGGTAAAACAAAACCAGATCAAGTGAGAGTATAGCACCACTTACACCAGTTTGCAAAAGCATCATGTTGTACCAGTAACCTTTTCTTTGCTCTTTTTGCATGTAGATATAAAGAAGTGGCATCAAGATACTAGTTAGTAAAAGAAGTGTTAAACTTAGTGCATCTACACCAAGGTGGTATGAAAAACCAGCTGTCTCGATCCATGTCTTAGTGATCACAAACTGCATCATCTGATCAGGATCAAACTTAACACTTAGCAGCACTACCAAGAAAAAAACGATCGCAGATGAGATGGTAGCTCCAATTTTTAGTGTGTTTAGGTTTGCTCTAATAACACCTAGAACTATTGCTATAACTAAGGGAGTAAAAATTATAAACGACAGTAAACTCTCCATCTTAAACCCCCAACTTTAAAATAATATACAAGCTCATAGCAGATATCCCAGCCACCATATAAAGGGCGTAGTATCTAACCTTGCCGTTTTGAAGTTTAGAAAAAACCTCTGCAGAGTATCTGTAAATCGATACATTTAGGTTTATAAACCCATCAAAGATTTTTGGTTCGATCACGTCTGCTATAAATCGGCTTATGTGTAAAATGGGTTTTAGTATTAAAAACTCATATATCTCATCTATGTAAAACTTGTTGATAACTACCTTTTTAAAGAGTGTGTTCTCTTTTGCCTCTTTTGCATCCTTAGTATAGAGTTTGTACGCCACGCCCATACCAACAAGTGCCAAGATAACACTTAAAGCCTCAAGCATAAGTGCGTTTGGAGTATCTAAGGAGTTGGTTGTAAGGTTTAAAAACTCTGAAAAACCACCCTGTATAAAACCTGCAAATGTCGCCCCTATAGCTAAGAGTACAAGTGGGATCGTCATAGATGGACTTAAACCTACAAGATCTTTTGTATTTTGTTTTGAGTGAAACACAACAAACAAAAGTCTAAACATATAGTAAGATGTGATCGCTGCTGTTAAAGAGGCCAAAACCCATATGGTTGTATGACCCGATGCATAGGCTGAGATGAGAATTGCATCTTTTGAGAAAAAGCCGGCAAATGGTGGGATCCCACTTATGGAGAGGGTTGCTATAAGCATGGTGATATAAACAAGTTTGAGTTCACGCTTTAGTCCACCCATTTTAAAGATGTTTTGCTCATGATGCATCGCTATGATCACAGCACCTGCTCCCATAAAGAGTAGGGCTTTGAAAAATGCGTGTGTAAAAACATGAAAGATCCCCTCATCATAAAACCCAAGCCCTACAGCTACAAACATAAACCCGAGTTGACTCATAGTGGAGTATGCAAGGATCTTTTTTATGTCGCTTTGGTATGAAGCGATAATCGCTGCAAAAAGAGCGGAACTTACACCGATTATAGCTATAAACTCACCTACATTTGGGATAAGTTCATAGATAAAACTAAACCTAGCTACCATATATACACCGGCAGTTACCATTGTAGCTGCATGGATCAAAGCTGAGACTGGAGTAGGTCCAGCCATAGCGTCTGGTAGCCATACATATAGTGGAATCTGAGCAGATTTACCCATAGCACCCACAAATAAAAGGACACCGATAAGACTAAGTAAGCTTGCACTGCTCGTGCCTACATTTGACTCAATATCTGCAAATGTGAAACCACCAGATCCTGCTACTAAAAACAAGATCACAATCCCCATAATAAAACCAAAATCACCTACACGGTTAAGTATAAAAGCTTTATTTGCAGCTTTTATGTTTGCACTATTGTCATGGTAGTAACCAATAAGTAAGTACGAACTAAGTCCAACTAGCTCCCACCCTATAAACATAATGATCGGGTTGTTGGCTAAAACAAGTAAAAGCATACTCCCCATAAAAAGGTTAAAGTATGCAAAAAACTTCCCAAATCCTACATCACCTCTCATATATCCAACTGCATATATGTGGATCAAAAGACCAATAAAAGTGACAAAAGAGATCATAATAGCAGATAGCGGATCTGCCATAAAAGAGAGTGAGATCACAAACTCATCTATACTTATCCACTCAAATAGGGTTGAGTTTATGGTTTGTGAAGATGAATACACTTGTGCTAAAACTAAAAGCGAGAGTATAGTTGTAATAAAAATAGATCCCACACCTATAAAACCATAGAGTTTTTCCCTTTGTTTTGTAGGATCATATAGGTATATAAGAGCTAATACAAGAGCAGATAAAAATGGAAGGACTACAATGGTATTTAACATCACTTACCTCCTCTTTGTGCAAGATCTTTAAAATCATCACTATCGATCGATCTTTTTAGCCTGTTTAGGTGGATGATCATAGCCAAAAAGAGTGCAGCTTCAGCTGCGATCACTGCTATGATAATCAAAGCCATCACACTCCCCGCAGGATCGTTTAGTGTCTTAGAGAGTGTAGCTAAGATGAGGTTTATAGCAGTTAGCATAAGCTCAATTGAGATATACACAACAAAAAGATTTCGTCTACTTATGACTCCCACTAAACCTATAGAAAAGACAAGCGAGGCTAAGAGGAAAAACATATCTGGATTCATGCTTCATCCTTTCTTGCAATAACTATAGCACCAACCATAGCAGTTAAGAGCAGGATCGAGACTATCTCAAAAGGTAGCACCCATGAGTTAAAAAGCTCACTTCCTATATCTTTTGATGTAAAGCCATTTTGTGTAAAATCTTTTGCAAGTGAAGATAGCGTTTTGTAGATCAGATATGTAATAGGTAAAACCAAGATCGAGCTAAATATGATCCATTTAAACTTGTTTGGCTCATCTGGGAGGTTGTCATTTTGTGCGTTTACACTTAAAACTGCGATCATACTTAAAACCACAACAGCACCAACTGAGACCATGATCTGAGCCAGAGCTAAAAAGCGGTTGTCAAGCAGGGCAAACATCCCAGCAAAACCGATCATCACTACCAAAAAACCAAAGGTGCTAAAAACTGTCTGCTTGTTGGCAATAACTGCAAGCGATCCACCAAGTATAAACAGACTTAAAATGACAAATATACTAATCTCTAGCACAACTGATCTCCTCTCCAAAAGCACCTTTGTGACTTAACAGTCTCTCTTTACCTAAAACAAAGTCCTCACGTGCATTTCCTGTGATTGAGAATATTCCCGTATCCATCCGTATAGCATCACACGGACAAGCCTCAACACAATAACCACAAAATATACACTCAAGCGTGTCTATAGCAAAACTCTCTGGCATCTTCTCATCTTTGTTATCATCTCTCTCAGTCGCTTGTATAAATATACAGTCAGACGGACAAGCAGTAGCACACATGAAACACGCTACACACGCTATGGTGTCATCTGGTCTATGAGTGAGTCTATGAAGTCCGCGGTATCTGCTTGTGATATCACGAGGTTGCTCTTCTGGGTACTCTAATGTATCTACAGTATTTGAGTCGTTTAGGTTTGTAAAGAAGTGTTTAAATGTAACTTTACACCCCTCATATATAGCAGGAAGATAAAGCTTATCTTTAAAACTTTTTCCATGTCTTGGCGTTGTTATAATATTTTGACTCATGAGTTTACTCCTACAACAACTATGGCTGTTATAAAAAGGTTAAATAGTGCAAGTGGTAATAGGTACTTCCATCCAAGTGTTTGAACCTGATCGTATCTAAATCTAGGAAGCGTCCAACGTATGATGATAAAAAACATATTAAAAGCTATAAGTTTTATAACAAATACTACTATTTGGATCATTGTTACTGCTATCTGAGTTGCTAGTGCATTTGGAATTAATACCAAGTAAAGAAGTATAGCATCTACCACTACAGCTAAACCTACTAAAAATATGCTGATAACTTTAGTCTCAAAACCACGTCCACCATCGCTACTTACAGTTGATCGTACAGCGTTGTTTTTTCTCATAAACCTGATCATCCACCAAACAAAAGCGGGGATTATGATCATAAGTGCATATGCAAAGTAGTTGAAGTTCTCAAGTAGCATCTGCGTTGAGACCCACGGAAGCTGGTAGCCCCCAAAGACCATAGTGATGATCACAGCACTTGCCGTGTTCATGGCTACATACTCACCCATAAAGTACATTGCAAACTTCATAGCTGAATACTCAGTCATAAAACCTGCTACGATCTCACTCTCACCCTCTGCTACAGTAAAAGGGTTACGGTTTGTCTCTGCAAAAAGTGCGACTATGAGTATGATCGAAGCAAGGGGTTGGACCAAGATCCCCCACGATGGTAAAAATCCAAAAAAAGTCCCGCTTTGCCACTGCACCATCGCATTAAAGTCAATAGTGTTGTAAGCTAAGATAAAAGATATGATAGCAAGTCCCAAAGGAAGCTCATAACTTACAACCATAGAAGCTGCACGCATAGCACCTAAAAGTGAGTACTTGTTGTGTGAGAGCCATCCGCCAAAGATCACTCCAATCACACCAACAGCACCGATCGCTAAGTACCAAAACACCCCATACTCAACAGGAAGCGGTTGCATCCTTAATGATTCGCCATCTATTACAAGTGTATCTGCAAAAGGGATCACCATAAAAGCTAAAAGTGCCGCACAAAAAGTTATGATAGGTGCTATCATAAAGAGCCATTTTCCCATCTTTATATGTGATGGGTAGTACTCCTCTTTTAGCAAAAGCTTTACAACATCTGCAAAACTTTGAACAACACCGCCTAAACGAAAACCAAAAATATTTGTACGGTTTGGTCCAAGTCTGTCTTGAATAAGCCCAGCAGTACGACGCTCAAGCCATACAAGAACTGGGATGGTAAGAAGTGCAAGAAGTGCACCTAAAACAAAAGCTACAAGAGCTACTACGATTGAAGCCATACTCATAACTCAAGCCTTTTAAACCACTCACTAAGCGTAGGTATTGGTTCATTTAGTGTGATCGTTTTTTCTACATGCTGTGTGATCCCATCTATGTTTGTAAAACTTCCGCTGTTTTCAACATAAGATGCTAATGGGATGCTAAGCAGAGTCTCATAGGTGTTTTTATGAGTAGCAAAGCTGATCACCTTGGATGTGTCTAGCTCCAAAATAGCACTATGGTTGAAGTTTATGATCAAGTCTTCATCTTGAGGCATCTCATCTTTGATCTTAAGGTTTTGGATAGTTTTAATATTAGCAGCTTTATATTTTGATCGAAGCATATCATCCTCAAACTCCTCATCTATGTAAAACTTTTGAGGACAGTATAGTTTAGCATCTATTTTTTGGGCAAACTCTTTGATCATCTCTATCTCTTCGTTAAAGAGCGAAGCATCTACAAGTATCGCTACATCTTTAGCACTTTGCAGGGCGTCTTTAAAAATATCATCCACATTTGCACGACTTGGACGAGTAAGTCTGTTGTTTAGCAGGTTTTGGTATGAGAGTCTTCCCTCATTACAGATAAAAAAGCCGTTTATATCCAAGTTTTTGCGTGGACGAAAACGGTAGATCTTCTCATCTTTGTATTTTAGTCTGTTGTGATCTATGTAGATGTTACAGTTTTTGGCACAGTGTGTACATACAGACTCATCTGTTTCTAAAAACCAAACACGCTGAGAAAACCTAAAATCTTTACTTGTTAGTGCACCAACAGGGCAAAGATCAACTACATTCATAGCATAAGGGTTATTTAGTTTACGCCCCGGCAGGGTTGTAATGTGAGCATGATCGCCACGTCCAACAATCCCTAGCTCATGTGTTTTTGTCACATCTGAACAAAAACGTGTACATCTTGCACAAAGTACGCAACGCTCCTGATCAAGGATAACATTAGCTCCTAGATCTACATGTTTATGGTGTTTAACTTTTTCTAGCCCAAACATATGTGAGTCATGCAGACCATACTCCATGTAGTAGTCTTGCAAGCTACACTCTCCAGCTTGATCACAAACAGGGCAATCTATGGGGTGGTTGATGAGTTCAAGTTCTAAAATATCTTTTCTTATCTTCTTAATAGGGAGTTTTTTACCCTTTGTAAAAACAATCATCCCATCTTTTATGGGTGTATCACACGCTATTTGTGGTCTTTTTTGCCCATCGATCTCAACCATACACATACGACAGTTCCCATCAGCACCCAAAGCTTCGTGGTAGCAAAAGTATGGGACTTTTAAATCGTTTTGTATGAGTAGCTCGATCAAGAGTGAGCCATCTTTTGCTTCGTATGTTTGGTTGTCAATAGTTACTTTTACCATACTCATTTTAGTGCCTTATTTGAACTTTTGTTGTAAGCTTCAAACTCATCTCGAAACTTTCCGATAAAAGAGTTTATAACACCACTTACAGCAGGTGCAAATACACAAATAGTCTTACCATTCATAGTATCTGAGATCTCTAAAAGTTCATCTATATCTTCACTGCTAGCCTCGCCATCAAGTACTTTTTGAACAAGCTGATCACTAAGTCCTGTACCATCACGACAAGGTGTACACTGTCCACAAGATTCCTCATGGTAAAACTCAAGCAGATTTTTAAGCACT
>JBEPWC010000020.1:0-14633 GCA_041642615.1 Sulfurimonas sp.
CAAGAAATTGAAAATATGAATAGTTTCTTAGAAGAACAAGTAAATGAAAGGATTGAAGAAATTGTTGAGCTCAATAAAGAGATGCAAAAGACTCAAAAAGAGGTAGTTTTTGTAATGGGTGCTATAGGAGAAAGGAGGAGTAAAGAAACAGGATATCATGTAACAAGAGTAGCAGAGTATTCAAAGTTATTTGCTTTATTGTATGGGCTTACAGAAGAAGATTCGGAGATGTTAAAGCAAGCAAGTCCGATGCACGATATAGGAAAGGTTGCAATCCCTGATGAGATATTAAACAAACCAAGTATATTCACAGATGAAGAGTTTAATATAATGAAAAACCATTCAGTATTAGGATATGAAATGTTAAATGTTTCTTCTAGACCTCTTTTGAAGTTAGCTGCTACAATCGCTCATGAGCATCATGAAAAATGGGATGGAACAGGTTACCCACAAGGCTTAAGTGGTTCACAAATAAATATTAATGGAAGAATAACTGCTATTGCTGATGTATTTGATGCATTGGGCAGTGATAGAATCTATAAAAAAGCTTGGAGTGATCAGCAAATATTTAAATTTTTCAAAGATCAAAGAGCTAAACATTTTGATCCTGTTCTTGTTGATATCTTTTTCGAAAATATAGATGATTTTTTAAAGATAAGAGATAAGTTTGCAGATGTATAGTCATATCTTTTGTTGTTATTTAAATTTAATCTTTGATAAGAGGCAGTACCGAAAATTATGGTAAAATTCGCATAAATTTAACAAAAGATATAAGATGAAAATAGCATTTATTGGAGATATTGTAGGGCGTCCAGGGCGTGAGATGTTAAAAGAGCATTTGGCAAAGTTAAAAGATGAGCATAGCATCGACTTTGTAATAGCAAACTATGAAAACGCATCTCACGGTTTTGGAGTGACTACTAAAAATGCTAATGAGCTTTTAGGTTATGGGATCGATGTTATGACAGGGGGTAATCACTCTTGGGACAAAAAAGAGGTCTCAGCCCTTTTTGATACACATGAGATCCTGCGTCCACATAACTATCCGCCAGAAGTTGAAGGTACTGGTTGTAAAGTTTATGATGTTTGTGGTGAAAAACTAGCGGTGCTAAATCTTATGGGGTATTTTTCAATGCCCATGTGTGAAAATGGGTTTCGCATAGCAAAAACTACTGTAGAAAAACTACATGAAGATGAGGTGGAAAATATTTTTATAGATTTTCATGCAGAAGCAACTAGTGAAAAACGGGGCTTAATGATGCTCCTAGAGGGAAAAGTCTCTGCGATCATAGGGACTCATACCCATGTAAGTACTGATGACCTTCAAATAGCAAAGGGTACTGCATATCTAAGTGACATCGGTCTTACAGGTTGTCGTGACAATGTGATCGGAATGGATCCAAAAACACCTCTTAAGCAATTTCTTACAGGTGTAAAAGGGCATTTTGATATTCCAAAAAAATGTAAAAAGATCCTCCAGATGGCAGTTATGGATATAAGTCAAGGAAAATGCTCAGATGCTTACAAACTAAAAGTTTTTGACAACGGTAGTGTTGTTAAAACAGATGCTTGGATCGAAGACTAAGCAGTTACTCGGTAGTACTTGTCATTTGCGATGTAGGTATTTACCATAGTTGCTCTTAGGTTTGACTCTTTTAACTCTTGAATCTCTTTTGGAAGATCTTTATTTATAGGTTCTTTACTTTTTAGTGTTTGTTGCTCTTTTAACATTAGTGAAAACATTTTTGTGTTTTCTGTATACGTAGTAGGTGCATGGAGCTTAGAGTTTATACTTGTAAATTTTTCAATATTTTTTTCAGCCGAATTTTGCTCTAGTTGTTGATAAATTCTTTGTTTTGTACTTATGATTTTGTTGTATGATAGGTAGTTTACAGGCGTATCTTGAATTAGACTAGAATCTGAGAGACCACTCTTTAGAGCCTCATTAAGTGAAAAAGGTTTTGATGGTATAGATGTATCTTTTTCTTTTGTAGTTTTATTTACGGAGTTTGTATTTAAGTAAGTGCTGTAAGTTGAAACAAACATCTTAAAACCTCCTAAACTATTTACCTCTAAATTATTATATAACATTTTTCATTTTATCTTTATTAGTTTTTATTTTGAAACCATTTTGTAATCAATATTTGATACAATATCTATATATTTATATAGAGGGAAATATGAGCGCAACTATTGTAATCGTAGAAGATGAAGAAGATCTACTCGAGCTTATAGAGTATAACCTTGAAAAAGAGGGTTTTGAAACTATAGGTTTTTTAAACACTAAGAGTGTATCTCAGATACTTGATGAGGAGGAGATCGATCTGTTGATCATGGACAGAAACCTCCCTGGGATAGAGGGTAGTGAGTTTGTATCGCTCTTGCGTGAAGATGGGATCCATGTTCCAGTTATATATCTTAGTGCAAAAAACTCTGACAAAGACATTGAGGAGGGGTTTGAGCGTGGTGGTGATGACTACTTGAGCAAACCTTTTAACATGAAAGAGCTTGTTTTTCGTGTTAAAGCTATTTTAAAAAGAACGGGAAATAAACTAAAAGAGGAAACAAACCTTTCTTACAAAGATCTTTTCTTAGACTCAGCTTCTAGGACACTTCAAGTTGATGGTAAAAGTGTTGAGATAACAAAGTTAGAGTTTGACCTGCTTAGTGAGTTTATAAGAAATAAAAACTCAGTACTTGATAGGGACTACCTTTTAGAAAATGTGTGGAACGATGGAGGGGATTATCAGTACAGGACTGTAAATGTAGCTATTAACAGACTAAAAGAGAAGATCGATCCTACAAAAACAAAAGACTATATACAGACAGTTCGTGGGGTGGGTTACAAACTTTGTTAAAGATCTACCAACTTTTTAATATAAAATTTACAGCTCTTTTTGTTGGGGTTATACTACTTACATCTATTATCTCATATGTTGGACTAAAGTCTATCATAGTTGAACACAACACATACAACTTAAAAAACGTCTTTAAGATCTCAGCAGATCTCTTGCCACACATAAATTCATTAGATACTTTTGCAAAAAATATAAAAGACAAAACAAACTATCGTGTGACAATTATTGATACAGATGGTGTGGTAGTTGTAGAAACAAACAAAGATAAATCAAAGATGGATAACCACGCACAGCGTTATGAGGTTATGATGGCAAATAAGCATGAGTTTGGAGAGTCCGTACGCTACTCAGACACGATCGGTTTAGATTTTTTGTATGTAGCTAAAAAGATCAACTACAAAGGCAAAGAGTACACTATGCGTTTGTCTATGGCACTTGATCGAGTACTTAGCCACTTTTATGAGCTCAGTGTCAAAATAGGTTTAATCTACTTGATAATACTTGCTATATCTTTCTATACATCTCAGACCATGAGTAGAAAAGTTATAGATGATATAGCTAGGATTAAAGAGTATCTTGATGAGATCTCTGAGAAAAACTATAAGTCAAAGTTAAAAGTTAAGTATTTTCAAGAGTTTTTAGAGATCTCTTTGCTTCTTAAAAACCTAGTAAAAAAGCTAGACAAGCGTGATCGCCAAAAGCGTAAACATATGGCAAAACTAAGACTTATGAACAAACAAAGAAACGACATACTATCATCGATCTCACATGAGTTTAAAAACCCTGTTGCTTCGATCATAGGTTATGCACAAACACTTCAAGAAGATCCACAGATCCCATTAGAGGTGCGTAAAAAGTTTTTAAATAAGATTAATTCAAATGGGGAGAAAATATCTCATATGCTAGATAGACTAGCTATGTCTGTTAAGTTAGAAAATGGCGATATACCAGCTAAGAAAACAAAGTTTAGTCTAAAAGATCTTTGTGAAGAGGTTGTTTCAAATATATCATCAAAATATAAAGATAGGGATGTGACTTCTTTAAGTGATGACACAGAAATAGAGGCAGATAAAACCATGATCGAGCTTGTGCTTACAAACCTAATAGATAACGCTCTAAAGTATTCTGAATCTTCTGTTGTATTAAGGGTAAAAGATGGTGTTGTCTCAGTCATAGATAAAGGTATTGGGATACATTCTAGCCATCTTGATAAGGTCACAGGAAAATTTTACAGAGTAGATAAAAACACATGGGATAACTCTATGGGGATCGGTTTAGCTATGGTGTCATACATCTTAAAAGCTCACGATACATCCTTAGAGATAGAATCTGAACCAGGTAAGGGTTCAACCTTTAGTTTTAGTGTTAAATCTTTGATTGTATAGTTATTTTATTTGCTTCAAAAAGCTCTATCGCTTTTGCTACAGTTGGGTGATCTTTTATATCTGAGGTATTTAGCTCTTGGGTGTTATCACTTGGTTCGCAGTTTGTAACACAAGAAGCACTCCCACCAATCTCTGCATCTTCGATCATAGATGTAGATTGTGGTCCATCTATGTGAGGGTTAACTTGATGAGATTGCCCCATAGTTGATTCTTGGATCGGCTCTGGTGTCGGCTCTGGCTCTTTAGAACAAAGTGTGTGTTTGATCTGTGTCTCAAACCCAAACAGCTCACGTACAAGCTGTTTAATAACAGAAAAACTATGGCGAAGTGTTTTTTTACACTCATCACTTGCACAACTCTCCCAAGTTAAAACTCCATTTTTAAAAGACTTAAACTCTACACTTTTTTCAAAACACTCACCAACTTCTGCACTTCTGTCTTTAACATTTGCTACTAAGGTGTTAAAAAGCTCAATGTTTGGATCAGGTACCTCATTTTGTATAATTGGCTCACTTTGTGGCTCATTCTCAACCTCTGATTCATTCTCAGCTACTGTCTGAGTTGTTGTTTGTGGTTGTGGCCCTTTTGGCTTTTTGAGCTCTGTGCGTGGAGTTTGTTCTTGCATAGACTCGATCATCTGATCTATCTCTTTTATGCGAAGTGCTTCGATCATCTTAAAAAACACAAGGCTAAGTACAAAAGATCCATCTGCATTTATGGCAAAAAGTGATTTTGAATCACTTAAAATTCTAAAAAATCTATCGATCACAAGTGTCGAAAAAAGTGCATCATTTGCGTACATTCGATCTTTAAGATAAGCTATAAGCTCATCTACAACCATCTCACTCTCATAATCTTCCAAGACTTTTGTAAACTCTACAATCTTTGCATAATCTTTTGCAAAGATTGTATTAAATAGATCTGATATAAATTTTGGATCAACAAGTCCAAGCATATCTGTAACTGTGTTTACATCTACATGGTTTTTTGAGTAGATTATCGCCTGATCAAGAAGTGTTAAAGTATCACGCAGACTCCCGCCTCCGCTTCTTGCCAAGATCTCTAATGCATCATTTTCATAAGATATGTTTTCTAGGTTAAGTATGTGTATAAGATGTTCAACAACTTTTGTAAGTGCAATATTTTTAAATCTAAAGTGCTGAGTTCGGCTAAGGATCGTAGCTGGTAACTTTAGCGGATCTGTAGTAGCTAGTATAAACTTAATATATTCTGGTGGCTCTTCTAGGGTTTTTAAAAGTGCATTAAATGCCTCTTTTGTAAGCATATGTACTTCATCTATAATAAATATTTTATATCTTGCAACTGATGGTTTGTATTTTGTCTGCTCAATCAGATCACGTATATCGTCTATCTTTCTTGAACTTGCTGCATCCATCTCAACAACATCAACATGGCGGTTTTCAAGTGCATTTACACAGTTTGAACATACACCACAAGGGTTATGTGTGACACCCTGCTCACAGATTAGGGCTTTTGCAAATATACGTGCAGTTGAGGTCTTACCACTTCCACGAAGACCTGAAAAAAGGTAAGCATGACTTAGTCTTTGTGAATCAAGTGCAAGAGATAGTGTCTGAGCAATGCTTTCTTGACCGATCAGCTCATCAAAGTTTTTTGGTCTGTATTTTCTAGCTAGTACTTCAGAATTTCCCACTTGTATCTCCGTCACTCTCAGCTTGACTGGGAGTCTAATTTAATTAAAAAGATTTTATCATTAAAAGTGTTAAACTCTAATAAGTTAGAGGTGCCTTTTAATGTCTAGCCAATTATGTGCAACTAGTTTTAAAGCCTCTGGGTTTTCTGAAGCGAAAAATTTTAGTGTAGTTTTTGGATGCTTGTTGACAAAGTTAAACTGTTTTTCCAAATGCTCCACTATAGCCTCACCTGAGTGTATAAGTTTTGTGTCTTTGCCAAAGTATTTTTGAAGCTCACTCGCAAGTAGTGGAAAGTGTGTGCATCCTAAGATCAAAGCACTTGGAGGGTTTTTTATATCTGTAAAATAGTGTCTAAAAGTAGCATCTATCACCTCACCGTTAAATATATCCTCTTCAACAAGGGGTACAAAAAGTCCTGTAGCTTTTGCATCTAGGTTTGTAAACCCTAGCTCTTTTAGTCCTGTCTCATAGGCTTTAGATCTTATGGTAGCTTTTGTGCCAAGTATTAAGATGTTTGAAGTTTTGTCAATTAGTGAGTTTTTACAAGCAAGAACACCAGCTTCAACAACACCTATAACTGGACAATCAGCACTTTGACGCATCTCATCAAGTGCATAAGCACTAACTGTATTGCAGGCTACTATGATCATATCAAGCTCAAAGTTTTTAAAAAACTCTACAGCTTCGATCCCATAGCGGATAATTGTGTTTTTGTCTTTTGTACCGTATGGTACACGGGCGGTATCGCCGTAGTAGATGATCTCTTCAAAGAGCTGGTGTGAAAGCATAGACTTAACTACGCTCAACCCACCAATACCAGAATCAAATACTCCGATTTTCATTATTGTGTATTCATGCTCTCTAAAAATTCATCGTTTGTAGTCTTTTTACCCATAGTTGTGTAGATAAATTTTAACGCTTCAACTTCATTGTCTTGTTTTTGCATCATTGAGCGGAGTATAAATACTTTTTGTAGTTTCTCAGGTCCAATTAGAAGCTCATCTTTACGAGTACCAGATTTTAGTACATCGATCGCAGGATAGATTCTACGATCAGCGATTTTTCTATCAAGAACAACCTCAGAGTTTCCAGTACCTTTAAACTCTTCAAATATCACTTCATCCATTCTACTTCCAGTATCTACAAGTGCAGTTGCAATGATAGTTAAACTTCCACCGTGTTCTATGTTACGAGCAGCTCCAAAGAAGCGTTTTGGTTTGTGAAGTGCGTTTGCATCTACACCACCCGATAACACCTTACCACTTGAAGGTGTAGCGGTGTTGTAAGCACGAGCTAAACGTGTGATCGAATCAAGCAAGATCACAACATCACGACCCTGTTCCACTCTACGTTTTGCACGCTCAATTACCATTTCAGCTACTTTTATATGGTTTCTTGCAGGCATATCAAAAGTTGAGCTATACACTTCACCCTTAACACTACGCTCCATATCTGTAACCTCTTCAGGGCGTTCATCAACAAGTAAAACCATTAGATCTATCTCAGTATGGTTCGCACTGATCCCGTGAGCTATCTCTTTTAAAAGCTCAGTTTTACCACTTCTTGGCGGTGCAACGATTAAACCACGCTGACCCTTACCAATAGGTGCAAAAAGATCCATCATACGACCAGTTAAACCTTTTTCTTTGTACTCTAGCTTAATTTGCTCAAGTGCATAAAGTGGAGTTAGGTTGTCAAATAGGGGGCGTTTTTTAGACTCTTCTGGTGGTAGGTTGTTTACCGCTTCTATTTTGATTAGAGCGTTGTAGCGTTCTTGATCTTTTGGCGGGCGAACTTGACCAGTTACTACATCACCATTTCTTAGTGCAAAGCGTCTAATCTGTGTATTTGACACATATGAGTCGTTTTCAGAATCGTTAAAACTTTTGTCAATTGAGCGGATAAAACCATATCCATCTGGCATGATCTCTAAAATACCGCTAAATAAAATGTACCCACCCTGTGCAGTTTGAGCTTTTAGTATCTCAAAGATTAGGTCTTGACGTTTTAGCTCTTGTGGATGTTCAACATTTAACTCTTCAGCTATATTATTTAGTTCATCTAAACTTTTTGTACGAAGTTCATCCACACTTGTGCCATTGACTGGTTTGTGTGAACGATTTGAATTATTGTTTTTACGATTGTTTTTTGTGTTGTTTTTGCGGGGTTGTTGTGAATTGTTATCACTCATAAAATATCTGCCTTAATTTTTTGGGATGATCTTTAGTAGGGGTAATTTAAAATTTAGAGTCTTCCTCTTTTAGTTGTGTAATTTTACTATAAATCTATACCTAAAGTCAAGTTATATAGGCTTTCGTTTAGATGTTAGAGCTTTAACTAGTGCTGATTGTATAGAGTCATAAACATTTTTGTTTTGTTTTAAGGCTTTTTCTTCTCTATCTATATCTTTTTCTAGCCTTGCTTTATCCTCTTCAAGCCTTTTAGTGCTTACTATATCTATAGATGTTATCTGAGCATTGATCTCTTCTAGTTCTTTTTTATCATCTTTTATAAGGGTTCTTAGCCTTTGGATCTCATCGTTTATATCGTACTTTTTTTCAACATCTTTTGTTAAGCGTTTTTCATCTAGGAGTTCTTTAACTGATTCATTTGCATTATATATATCTTCTTCTATCTCTCTTCTTTCCTTTACAAGCTCATCTTTGTATTGTATTGGAGAGAGATCGTTGATTTTTAGCTTGTTGAGCTGTTTTGAGATGTCAAAGAGTCTTTTCTTTAGTGTTTGGATTTTTTCTATAGTTTTAAACCACATTGCGATTGTTCCAAAGAGTGCTGATGGATTATACTTTTGTCCACCATTGTTTACGATCTCTGGAGCTTTGTAACGTTGGTTGTTTTTTATGATCACTTGACCATTGTAGTACTTGATCCAACTCATTAGATACTCATCACGAAAAGAGATCGCTTCAAGTATATGATCAGATATGTGGGAAAATACTTTCACAAAGTTTATACGAAATATATATCCGGCAAAACCTTTTCTAAAGTCATTACTTTGATCTTCAAAATCAACGAGTTTTTTTGCTATATAGCTTTGGATGATCGAGTAGACATTTTTCTCATAATAATCATTTGAGACCTGTTTTCTGATAAAAAGATACTTAAAAGCACTGTGAGACACCTCTTGTATAAACTTCTCTAAAGTTTTTTTATCGAAGTATTCCTTGTAAATGCTCTCAATCTCCTCTTCGGAGTATCCATTAAACCTTTTTTCGTTTTTATCCCTTTTTATAGTACTAATGATTTTAATAGCAATCTGTTGTTTTTTTACTATTATGAGGTCTTGTTCTTCTAGCTCAAAAGCCTCTTTTATAGCTTTTTTTATAAACTCTTTTTTGTCTATTTTATCATCATCGATCTCTTTTACGATCTTGAGAATCTTCGTATAAAACTCCCCATCGATCACATTTAGGTCTTTGATCCCGTTGTGATCATAATCAACAAGATCTTCATTTTTAACAATTAAATCAACTAGAGTTTCAAAAATGGACATTTAAATATCTTTTATAATAGTTTTTTGAATTTTATCCAAAAGAGGTTTAATACTTAATTAGTTAGTTTGTATTTTCCGTTACTTAAGGTTTCTTGTGTTTTTTCGGCAAGTTTTCTAACTTCATCAGCAACCACTGCAAACCCACGCCCATGCTCACCAGCACGAGCAGCTTCTATCGCTGCGTTTAGGGCTAGCAGGTTTGTCTGGTCTGCTATGTCTGAGACTGTTTCTAAGATCTCAAGAATCTCATCATGCTCTTTACTACGCTCAGGTTCTTTTTTAGACTCTTTAATCTCTGTAGTTTTACGTTTAGCATCCTCTTTTAGCTGTTTTTCATATGATCTTAGAGTTTCTTTTAAAGATTGGTTCTCTTTTTGTGAATTATCTAGTTTAGCTATGTAGTTTTTAGTATCTTTTGTATTTTGATCAAGGTTGACTTTTATATCTTTGAGTTTTTGAGCTAGTTGTTTGTTTTCTTTTTCAAGTTCACTGTTTTTTATGTTGTTTTTTTCTGATGTTTTTTTGAACTGCTGTTTTGAGTTGATTAGTTCACTCTCAACACTCTTATGTTCTTGTTCTAGTATGTAGTTTTGTTTTTGTTCTTTAATCTTTTCATTTTCTAATTTTGTTATTTTTGGAGAATAGAAAAAGTAAAAAAGAAAATATGCCACTAAAAAAGATATGATCGCAGTGAGTGCTATATAAGCATAAGGAATCTTATCTACAACTTTGTCTCTATATATAATCTTATCTTTATATTGTATTTTATCTTTGTAGATCACTTTATCTTTGTATTTGATCTTAAACTCTTCATTTTCTTGCTGTTTGATCAACTCTCTTGCATTTTTGTTTATAGATCCATATAGTTCTTTGATCTTTTGAAGCTGAGTTGGTTCTATATTTTTTAAGCTATTTAAAACCTCAAATGTCTTTTTCTCTAAAGACTCTAAGGATTTACTTTGTGACTTGTCTAGTGAGAGAGATGTAGCTATTTTTTCATGAGTAGATATAATAAGGTAGTAAAGCTGAACTTTTTCCTCTGCACTAAGGTTAGTTGAGATCTTGTCTATCTCACTGTTAAGGTGTAAGTAATCACTCTCAAGCTTAATTGCAGAATCATTTGCATAAATAAAAAGGGTTAAAAAAAGTATTAAAAATAATGTTTTCATACCCTATATGTAGCAATTTTTATACCATTATGCATATATCTCTTTATTAAATTCATCAAACTCTTTTAGTGTTTTCTCTAGTAGTTTTTTTGCATCCTCATATATCTTCTCAATCATCTCTTCTTTAGATGTTTTTTCTGGGATCTCAAGCTGGTTTAGAGATCTGTCAAACATCTCAACAATGTTTGTTTTAACATTATATATATTGTTTTGGTCTCTATCTTTGCTAGGATCAAACATTGATGCTACTTTGTGTGCAAGCTGTGTAACTGGGGTTTTTGGAGCATCCTCGCTTAACTCTTTTAAAAAGTCATCTATGTAGGGTTTTGCTACTTTCATAAACTCTTCTATCTCTTTTTGGTCTTGTGCATCGATCCCATTTGTTTTTACAGAAAAAGAAAAAGACTGCTCAGATGAAAACTTCATAGAGCTAGACGAACCCTGTGAATCTTCATTATGTCTTATAGATGTTGATTTTTTGTTTGAAAAGTCAAGAGTTAATTCATCTCCACTACTTGTTCGCATAGCTATATTTAAGTCATGTGCTTTATAAGCATCAAGTCCATATGTTGTCATAATTTTTGCCTTAATTTTATTAGATATAATATCGGCAAAAATAATAAAAAAAGAAATAAAATGGATCTATATAATATTTTAGTTACAAATGATGATGGTTATGAAGCTAAAGGTTTACTAGAGCTTGTCAAAACACTTCGTGAAATCGAAGAGGTACGTGTAACAGTAGTAGCTCCGGCAAATGAGAAGTCAGCATGTTCGCACTCTATTACTCTCTCTAGACCTTTGCGTTTTGTTGGGGTTGATGATGATTTTTTTAAACTTGATGATGGTACACCTGGTGATTGTGTGTACCTCTCACTAGCTTCGATCTTTGCAGAGAGAAAACCAGACCTTTTGATCAGTGGGATAAACCGTGGCTCAAATATGGGCGAAGATATTACATATAGTGGAACAGCCGCTGGGGCTATGGAGGGCGTACTGCACGACATACCTTCAATCGCGATTAGTCAGGTTATGGATTTTACAGACCCAGGTGGTGATTTTGAGCTTGCAAATAACTTTATAAAAGATCTTGTAATCAAGATAAAAAATGGTTCATTTCCACTTCCTAAGCGTGAGTTTTTAAATATAAATATCCCTTTTGATAAAAAAGAGGCAGAGGCTAAAGTAACATACGCAGGCTATAGGCATTATGCAAACGATGCTCACGCACATAGAAACCCACGTGGAGAGGAGTTTTACTGGTTAGGTCTGCATCCACTTAGTTTTTCTCCAAGAGAGGGTCAAAAGGGTATGAGTGATTATGAGGCTATAAAAGCAGGATTTATATCCATTACACCAATTATGCTTGATCTTAGTGCATACAAAAGTATGAAAGGACTAGAGAGTTGGCTAGATACGACAGAGTAAAGCTTTTATTAAAAAGTGATTTTGCAAAGTTGCAGGATGCAAAAATTATTCTTTTAGGTGTAGGTGGAGTTGGCAGCTTTTGTCTTGACTGTTTAGTCAGAAGCGGTGTTAAAAATATAACTATTGTTGATTTTGATAGATATGATCAAAGTAATCAAAATCGTCAAATGTGGTCTGAACTGCATGAGGGTGAATTTAAAGTAGATGCTTTAAAAAAACACTATCCAGATATAGAGATCATAAATACTCGGATCGATGAGCAGTGGGTATGGGATTTTGACTTTGATGAGTATGATCTTGTTTTAGATGCTATTGATGATACAAAAGCAAAGCTAGCAGTTGCTCAAAAGTGTTATAAAAAACTAATCTCAAGTTTTGGAGGTGCAAAACGTATAGATGCATCTGCTGTAAAAGTTGATGATATATGGAAAACTTATGGGGATAAGTTTGGCTCAAAAATACGCTATGAATTGAGAAAACGAGGCTTTAAAAAGAAGTATAAAGTTGTTTTTTCAAGCGAAGAAGCAAGGGTAAAAGAAAAGGGAAGTTTTATGGGTGTAACTGCTACTTTTGGATTGTTTATGTGCAGTGAGGCTGTGAAGAGATTGTTAAAAGGTGATTGATGTTTGATTTTTTAGATAGTGACTGGTTTAATATAACGCTAGAGATAGTATTTTTGATCCTAATATCTTATGATGTAAAAAAGTATGTTGAGACTAAAAAAAGAGAGTATATAGTAAATATAGTTTTAACTGTAGGTTTTGCAATCTGGGTTTTATACCCGTACTATAAGAGTTACTTTGGTTGGGAAGAGTCGCAAAAAAGTGCGTTGATCTCAACTTGTGTGGACTCAAACAATACAGAGCTTTGTAAATGTGTAGATGATGCATTATTTAAAGGCTATACATATGAGGAGTATAAAGCACTAGATAAAAACTCTTCAGAATATAGTGAGTTTGTAAAAGAGGCAAAAGAGGATTGTTTAGATGATAGCTGGTTTTGAGGATAAGCTTCATTGTGAAGGTATAGTAGGTGATGGTTGCGGCGGCGGACGTATCTTTTATATAGATGAGGATGCACTACACGTTTATGATCCGACAACAAAAGAAAGAATGAAACTTTTTGATGGCTTTTGTGATGCTAAATCAATTTCAAAGAAAGCCTGTGTGATCACCATAGAGTGTGAAAATGAGGTTGTAAAGTTTGATCTGTCTAAAATGGTGCGCGTATAAAAATTATTTGCTATAATCATAAAACTAAAAAATTATTGAGAAAGTATTGAGATGGAAAAAGTTGAACCGATGACACTGTTTGGATATAACAAACTACAAGCAGAAGTAAAAGAGTTAAAAGAAGTTAAAAGACCTCAGGTAGTAAAAGATATTGAAGAGGCTGTTGAACAGGGTGATCTAAAAGAAAATGCAGAGTATCATGCAGCTAAAGAGGATCAAAAAAATATTGATAACCGTTTAGCAGAACTCTCAGAAATACTTGGAAATGCACAGATAGTAGATCCAAGTGAACTTGAGCATGCAAAAGTATCTTTTGGATCAACTGTCGTTGTAGAGGATATTGACAGTGGCGAAGAGATGACCTATGTGATCGTTGGTGGAAGTGAGTCAAACCCTGAGATAGGGCTTATATCATTTTCATCACCACTAGCAAAACAGCTTTTAGGAAAAGAGGAGGGTGATGAGTTTAAAGTTCGTCTCCCTGGTGGTGAAAAAGAGCTAGAGATCATAGAAGTAAAGTATGAGGAAATAGTCTTTGAATCACATTAAAGTTGGAGTGATCGGAGCTAGTGGTTACACAGGTCTTGAACTTGTTAAGATCCTCTTAAACCATCCAAGTTTTGATCTTTCATATGTAGCTAATTCTGAAGGTGGTACAACTTTAAGTGAATTGCACCCTTGTCTAAATGGTGTATGCGATATGGCTGTAGAAAAAGCAGATATGGATGAGATGGCTAAAAAATGCTCCCTTGTGTTTTTAGCACTTCCACATAAAACTGCTATGGCGTATGTTAAGCCGCTCATAGCAAAAGGTGTAAAGGTAGTTGATCTCTCAGCTGATTATAGACTTGAGCTTAAAAGATATGAAGAGTTTTACTGCCCACATACCGATCAAGAAAATCTACAACACTCAGTTTACGGGCTTCCTGAACTTTTTAACTCTGATGGAGAAATGCTCGGCTATGAGGCCATACCGATGTTACTGGACTGGGCGAGAATATCCTTTACGGTCATGTTGCCAAAGCGGTGATTGCCCCATTCGCCAATCCTGCCGAAGCCTTTGCCGCGATAATCGCCCTTTTCACAGTATATCTGCTCACCGTAGCCGATAATGCCCTCATCAAGTGCAAGGGCGGCGACGACGGGCTTGAAGATGCTGCCGGGCTCGTACATGTCGGTGATCGGCCGGTTCCGCCTCGCTTCGGGCAGGGCGGCGCCGAAGGCGTTGGGGTCGCAGTCGGGGTTGCCGGCGGGGTCGTGCTCTATCGTGGGCCAGCAAAAATTGTCCACCCCGCCCAGGTGGTGCGGATCCCCACCGACGGCCAGGACTTTGCGCACCGCCTCATCGATGGTGACGGCGGTCATCCAATA
>JBEPWC010000021.1:0-14581 GCA_041642615.1 Sulfurimonas sp.
TCCCAACCATGCACATATTTTTCATTTACAAGTTCAAGAAGTTTTCTTTTACTCATAACTGTGTAGTTTATGTTTAAGCGTGCAAACTCATGTTGGTATGGGCGTGGCGGCTCAAGTCCTAAAGTGTCGATCATCCAGTTATAGATGTCACGGTTGTTCTCAAACTCTAAGGTACAGATAGAGTGAGTAACACCCTCTATGTAGTCTGAGAGACAGTGTCCAAAGTCATACATAGGATAAATTGCCCACTCATCTCCTGCTCTATAGTGGTGAGCATGACGGATACGGTAAAGAAGTGGATCACGCATCTTCATATTTGCAGCACTCATGTCTATTTTTGCACGAAGAACATGTTCACCGTCTTTAAACTCACCTTTTTTCATTCTCTCTAAAAGGTCTAGGTTTTCTTCCACTGAACGCTCTGCGTATTTACTACGCTTACCAGCTTCTGTAACAGTACCGCGGAACTCTCTCATAGTCTCTTCATTAAGTGAGTCAACATATGCTTTTCCCATTTTGATAAGCTCTTGTGCCCATTCGTAAAGCTTGTGAAAATAGTCCGACGTATAACGAACTTCGTCCTTCCACTCAAAACCTAGCCACTGTACTGCATTTTTAAGAGCTTCTACATAAGCTGTATCTTCAGTTGTAGGGTTTGTGTCGTCCATCCTAAGATTACAGTATCCGTTGTAGTCACGTGCGATCCCAAAGTTAATAGCAATAGATTTTGCATGCCCAATGTGAGGAAAGCCGTTTGGCTCAGGTGGAAACCTAGTAATAACTTCCTTGTATTTGCCCGACTTTAAATCTTCCTCTACGATGGTACGTAAAAAATCTTTGTGTTCACTCATTAGTTTTAAACCTTTTTGAAAAAATGATACTTTTTATAAGGATGACATTTTAGCGAAATAGAGCTTATAAGACTTTAATCACACTTGCAATACAATAGTTCAATGCAAAAAAAGGAATGTATATGGACTTTACGAAGTTTAAAAAAGCAAAAGTTTTTAAGCGCGGACGTGGTGGTAGTGATCCACAGCATAAAGCGGATGAAAAACTTTTTCATGAGCTTTTAGAACGTCATTGTGAGATCGAACGTATCACTCAAGTAACGGAGTCTGGGATAGAGACCATTACACGTGTTGTATCTAAAGATGAAAAACTTGTAAAAATACTCCAAGAGCATGCAATAGGGATGAAAAAAAGGTTTGATGGCAACCGTGCTATTCGGTCATGGGATCCACTCTTTGTTGAACTTTTTGACTGTAGAGAAAAGATCAAGATGAGCTGGAAGATGCTAGATGATGGGATAAAAGTTACACTTACATCAGATGATGAAAAAGTTCGAGACTTAATTAAACTGCACGATGAGACACTACATGCGTTTATAAAACATGGATTTAAAGCATCACAACATGAGAGTCCGTACCGTGAAGATAATTAATTTTGGCTCAATAAATATAGACCATGTATATGATGTAGAACATTTTGTACGTCCTGGTGAAACACTTAGTAGTGAGAATTATACTGTTTTTAGCGGTGGAAAAGGTGCTAATCAGTCGATAGCACTAGCACGTGCAAATGCAGATGTGATTCATGTTGGGAAAATAGGAAAAGATGGACTATGGTTAAAGGAGAAAATGCAAAAAGAGGGTATAGGTACAACTTTTGTTAAAACAGTAAATGAGCCAACAGGTCATGCAATTATACAGGTAAATAAAGATGGTGAAAATGCAATAATCATCCACGGAGGTGCTAATGAGACATTTGGCTCTGATGATATAAAAAAGGCACTAAAAACTGCAAAAGCAGGGGATATTGTACTCTTGCAAAACGAGATAAACTCAATTGATAAAATAATAAAACACACTAAAAACAAAGATCTGAAAGTTGTTTTTAACCCGGCTCCTATGACTGACGCAGTTGGGAGTTATCCACTTGAACTTGTAGATGTATTTATAATAAACGAGACAGAGGGTGAAGCACTAAGCGGTGAGAAAAAACCAAAGAAGATAATAAGTGCTATGCTTAAGCTTTATCCAAAAAGTGCCGTTGTTTTAACGCTTGGTAAAAAAGGTGTGTTCTACGCCGATGGCAAAAAAATAATTAAAGTAGATGCACTAAAAGTAAAGGCGGTAGATACTACAGGAGCAGGTGATACTTTTATAGGCTACTTTCTAGCCGAGCTTTCACGTGGGGCCAAGAAAGAAAAATGTCTAAAAACAGCCGTAAAAGCTTCAAGTATCTGTGTAACAAGAAAAGGAGCTGCAGATTCTATACCTAGATTATAAGTATTTTTATAATTTTTTCAGCAGTGATTTTTGTAAGGGCGAATATCAACGAAAATATAAGTAAAATAGAGCTTATAATATTTTAGATGAAGAGAGTTGGTATTAGTCTTATATAATGCTAGAGCTACCAGATAACTGATTATTTAGATAAAAATTTTAAATAGAAACAGTATTTTATATTTTAATGAAATCAATTTTGAAGTTCACTGTCTAAGTAATTTATGATTTCATTTATTTTTTCTACATTAGCAAAGAATCTTGCAGGATATGCGTTAGTATAGTTTTGTTCTATGTATTGTTCTGTTATAGTGTCTCCATCTGTATAGCCAATCATCTTCAATACCCAATAGATCTTTTAATTTAAAAGTTTTACTTTCATATGAAGTAAAAAACTCCTCGACATTTTCTGGCAGTTTTTCAGTTGACTGAGGGCAGTAAGAAGTTACAAGATCGTTTTTAACGACTCCGTTCTCAGGTTTTAATTCTTTTGTGATCAGCTTTAAAAGAGTAGTCTTTCCTGCACCGTTTGCACCAACAAGCCCAGTCCATCCTTCATAAAGCTCAAGACTTAAGTTATTAAAAATATAGTGGTGCGAAGCAGGGTATTTAAAATATATGTTTTTTAATTGTAAAGATTGCATGTGTGTTCCTTGAACGTGTAGGGGAAGTAGTCAAGGATGAAGTTAAAAAATTTCCTTTTTTTGTATGTAAAATTGTATCAGATAGAAGAAATTATTGTCAAGTTTAAAGTAATTTTTCCCTCTTATATAGAGCATAAACATAAGGACGTGGATTACCTGATGGATTTGTGTATATATATTCTTCATTTTTAATAAGCTTAAAATCTGAACCGATTTTCTCACTCATCTCTGAAACAGAGTAGCGACGAACATCTAAACCTGCACATTTTGGAGCACCTGTAGTTGAGAACTCTGCTAGTAAAACCCATCCACCAGGTTTTACACTAGAGTGTAGATTTTCAAAATAGGTTCGTATATCTGATTCATCTAATAGGAAATGAAGAACTGCACGATCTATCCAAAGATCTACTTTTTGATCTTTATCAGGTAAAGGTTTCGATATATCGTGATGAAGCCATGTTAGGTTTTCATTTTTTCCTAGTTTTTCTTTTAGTTTGTTAAGAGCTTCGTTACTTATGTCGTTTAAAATAAGTTTATGCCCTTTGTCTAAAAGTGTGTCAATGAGTGTTGAGGTACCGGAACCTGGGAGAAAAGTAACACAAGGTTCAGTTGTTTGGATTTTATTAAGAAATTTTAATGTCTGAGAAATGTCCTTTTCATACCAACCAAGTTTAGTTTCATCTGTCGTGGAAAATATATTATTCCAGTGTTCTTTTAAAGTTTCCATCTTATTCCCTAACTTTAAATTCTCTTTATTAACAATTTTAGCTAAATGGAGCTTACGGTGAGCTAGATTTAGAGTTACCGTTTATTAACTTTTTGTTGGGTTCGAAATGTTAGTATTTTGGGGTACCAAAAAAATAAAAAAAGGAGATTTTATGTTTAAAATCTTATTCACTACACTCGCTTTAGGTGCTGCTTTATTTGCGGCTGAACCACAAACTCAAATGCAGCAACCACAGGCTAACATAGACATGAAATCTCTAGATAAAAAAGAGGTGAAGAGTTTTGCAACAGCAGTTGTTAAGATTGATCGTCTTCGTCAAGGTCTTGCTAAAGAGATGCAGGCTTCAGAAGAGAAACCTAGTAAAAAAGAGATAGAGAAAATTAACACAAATTTTCAAGCAAAAGCAACAGGGATCATAAAAGATGAAGGTTTAGATCTTAAAACATATGGTCAGTATGTACAGCTTTTTCAAACAAACCCTGAGTTTCAAAACATGGTAAAAGGTTACTTACCTAAAAAATAGCACCGCTACATTAACAAGCTACCTTATGGTAGCTTGAATGTTCTTCTGTTTGAAATAAACAATGTTATAATTTCGCATGACACTTTTAGACTATGAAAATAAAATATTACAAACTATAGACGAGCTTAAAGAGCTCCCACTTCACACACTAGATCAACAAAGTCAGATGCTCAAAAAAGCGTTTGATATTGCGTACGAAAATGATATATTTAGGATCGTAGATGTTGATGCTTTTGCACAAGGTGAAGCAAGATATATGCTTTTTAGATCTTTAACACGCTACTCAGGATCGTTGGTTTTTTTAGGCATTCAGATCCTAGCGGCAAACAACATCATGATTGCAAACAACTTTCCACTTAGACAAAAGTACTTTGATAAAAAGTGCGGTATAGCTATAAACCACCTAAGAGCGTCAAAGACTGTGATCAGTGCAGACAAAGATCAAGATGGTTATAGACTTAGCGGTACACTTACTTGGGCAAGTGGATATGGGATCTTTGACTCACTACTAGTTGGGTTTCACTGTGGTGAGTATGAGTATGTAGCTATGGTAGATTTTGAAGATGCAAAAGGTTTTAAAGTGGGGGAGGTTGCACAGAGTTTTGTAGGTGAGTCGATGGCAACTGTAAACATAGACCTAGACGATTTTTTCATACCAAAAGAGCAAGTGGTAGCTTACTCACCAATAGGCAGCTATACTAAAGCAAAGTCGATCTCAAAAACAGTACACATAGCTATTTACTCACTCGGACTTGGTGCGATCGAAGAGCTTGACGATCAAGAGGTAAAAGTGCAAGCCATAAAAAGACTTGAATCTACAAAAGATCAGTTTATGGCAACAAATGACGGTGAACTGATGGATAAACTTAGAATAAAGCTTTTTGAAATAGTTCAGCAGATCATAACACCGGGTATGATCTTAGTAGGTGGGAAGTCAGTCCTTGGCAACCAAACTCTACAAAGATACTACAGAGAGTTGATCATGTTTAACAGCAATGGGTTAAACGACAAGATAAAAGGGCTTTTTAAAGAGAAGTTTTTAGACAATCGTTTATCTTGAAAAATTTATCTCTTTCTCTAAGCCAAGTGCTCCATCAAAGAGTTTTTGTTCTTCATAAGCATTTGCTATTAGTTGCAGACCGACAGGCATACCGTTGTCACTTTTACTAATCGGAAGTGAAAGTGCTGGAAGACCGGCAAGGTTTACACTTATGGAGTAAAGGTCACTTAAGTACATATCCATAGGGTTTGAAAGTTCACCAAACTTTGGTGCAATTCCCGGAGCAATCGGTGAGAGGATCAGATCTACATCTTCAAAAATTTTCTCATACTGATCTTTGATCATATGTCTTGTTTTTTGAGCTTTCACATAGTAAGCTTCATAGTAACCGCTACTTAAAACAAAGTTTCCAAGCATTATACGGCGTTTAACTTCATCTCCAAAACCCTCACTTCTTGTTTTTATAAAAGTGTCTTGAAGATTTTTACCCTCAACACGGTTTCCATAACGTATACCATCATAACGAGCGAGGTTTGTAGCAGCCTCTGCAGTTGCAGTTATGTAGTAAGCTGAAATGTCAAACTTTGCATCCATAAGCTCATAGTTTAGGATCTCATGTCCGGCTTTTTCTAGTGCCGTGATCGCTTTTTCATATGCATTTTTAACATCTGTACTTGCATTTTCTATGTGTTTTGGAAGTGTAGCTATACGAAGCTTTCTAGTTGGGTTTAACTTGTCTGATACTTTGTCATCTTTTGGAGCTGAAGTTGAGTCTTTTTCATCATGCCCACTGATGATATCGTAGAGTATTGCAGCATCTTCAACATTTTGTGTCATAGGACCTATCTGATCAAGGCTTGATGCATATGCACCTAAACCATAACGGCTAACACGTCCATAAGATGGTTTCATCCCAACGATCCCACAAAAAGCAGCGGGTTGGCGTATACTTCCACCTGTATCACTTCCAAGTGCAGCCACAGCGATCCCAGCAGCAACAGCCGCCGCACTTCCCCCACTACTTCCCCCTGGTACATATTCAGAGTTTATTGGGTTTAGAGTTTTTCCATAAAAACTTGATTCAGTTGTAGAACCCATTGCAAACTCATCCATGTTTGTTCTACCAAATGGACTAAGTCCCGCATCTAACATCTTTTCAATGACAGTGGCATTATATGGTGCGATATAACCTTGAAGTATATTTGAAGCAGATGTTACAGACCAGCTTTTAACTTGAATGTTGTCCTTTATAGCTATTGGAACTCCGTGACCTATGTTGTCTGTACTTATGTAAGCATTTAGTTCTGAATTTTGTTTTATTTTTGTTTTTAGTTCTTCTTTTAGGTTTGTTAATTCTTCTTTGTTTAATTTTAGAGCTTCTTTTAGAGTAATCACAAAACTTCCTATTATTTATAAAATTATTTTTTGTATTATATCAAAATAAGTAGATTATTTCTTTAAGTTAGCTCTATGCTGTTTACATGATATAATCTTGTCATGTTTCACACTAAAACTATAGAAGACACTTTATCTTCTCTTGAGTGTACAAAAGATGGCTTAAGCTCTCAAGAGTCCCAAAAACGTTTAGAACATTATGGTCTAAACGCTATCCCCGAAGCAAAGAAGAATACCCTTTTAAATATGTTTATAGAGCAGTTTAAAAGCCCTATAATATATGTACTTTTAATAGCTGCCATAGTCTCTGTTGTGATAAAAGAATATACAGATGCAGGTTTTATATTTGCAGTTTTAATCATCAACTCTATTATTGGAACATATCAGGAGTATAGTGCAAGTCAAAGAGCAGATGCTCTAAAAAAAGTGTTTAAAACATATGTTAATGTTTTAAGAGATGGTAAAAAAGTTGAACTCTTAAGTGAAGATATAACAGTTGGTGATATAGTTTTTTTTGAATCTGGTATAAAAGTTCCTGCGGATGTCAGACTAATAGAAACAAAAGACCGTCAAGTAAACGAATCACTTTTAACAGGTGAATCTGTGGATGTTACAAAAGATGAAGATTATATCTCTACAGAAGAAGATGAACCTATAGGTGACAGAAAAAATATGCTCTATGCCGGTTCAATGATTATAAAAGGACGAGGTAAAGGTGTAGTAACAGCAGTTTCACAACATAGTGAGATCGGTAAAATAGCACTAATGCTTTCAAAATCAAGAGTCTCAAAACCACCTCTTGTTATGAGAATGGAGACATTTTCTGTAAATATTGCGAAGATGATCGCTTTATTTGTTGTCTTTATTATTATAATAGGTATTTACCAAGAGTTTTCCATCAAAGAGATTTTCTTTTTTAGTGTAGCTATCGCAGTATCTACAATTCCTGAAGGGCTTCCTGTAGCGATCACGGTAGCTCTTAGTGTAGCAAGTTCTGTAATGAGTAAGAGAAACGTAATCGTTAGAAAACTCTCAGCGATAGAGGGGCTTGGTTCTTGTACACTTGTAGCAAGTGATAAAACAGGTACTATGACTCAAAATAAGTTAAGTGTTGAGCAGTTCATAACACCTGAGAAAGAGTACGGATCAACAGAGAAAGTAGATGATAAAGTACTTCTTGCATCAATACTATGTAACGAAGCAACAATAAACAAAGATGAAAATGATTTTTATTTTATTGGTGATCAGGTGGATGTAGCTTTAGCTAAATATGCTTTGGATATAGACTCAAATATAATAAAAACAAAAAACGACCTCACACCGCTTCATGAACTTGCATATGAGCCTCAAAATATGTATTCAGCCACTTCATATGAGATAGATGAAAAAAAGATCGATTTTATAAAAGGTTCACCTGAAGTTATATTGAAAAAAAGTAAGTTAGATGATAATGAGCTTGAATCTATTTCAGAACAGGTAGATAGCTGGGCAGCAGATGGATACAGAAATATAGCGTTGGCATACAAATATAATGATGAAGATAATATAGCCGAAGATGGATATATATATCTTGGTTTTGCTGCCATAATAGATCCACTTAGAGAGGGAGTAAAGGAAGCCATAGCAACTGCAAATAAAGCTGGAATAGAAGTTGTAATGGTTACGGGAGATCATCCAAACACAGCCCTTTATATATCTAGAGAGTTAGGGATTGCTATAAATAAAGATGAGGTTATGGACGGATCTGAGGTGAGTAAATGGCAGGAGAGGGGTGCATCAAAAGAGGATATAGAGTGCAAACGTGTATTTGCACGTGTATCACCTGAACAAAAACAACTTATAGTAGAAAAATTTCAAGACCTTGGTCATTTTGTAGCTGTTACGGGTGATGGGGTAAATGATGCACCGGCACTAAAACGTGCAAATATAGGTATATCTATGGGGAAAAGTGGTACGGATGTAGCAAGAGAATCTAGTGATATGATCCTTACAGATGATGCTTTTAGCTCCATAGTAAACGGAATAGAAGAGGGGCGTGTAGCATATGACAATATCCGTAAAGTTATACATCTGTTGATATCGACAGGTTTTGCCGAGATGGTGCTTGTAATGCTCTCCATGTTGTTTTTCATACCGATACCTCTTTTACCTGTTCAGCTATTGTGGTTAAATCTGGTAACAAATGGAATTCAGCATATAGCACTAGGACTTGAAAAAGCTGAACCTGGAGTTCTTCAAAGAAAAGCGAGAGATCCCAAAGAACCTATTTTTAATCCTATTATGATCAGTAGAATAATTGTGGGTGGTTTATATATGGGTGTTGCTGCTTTTTCAGTTTTTTACACGCTTTTACAGTTTGGTTATGAGGAAGAGTCTGCTAGAAATATTACATTGCTTTTAATGGTGTTATTTGAAAATGTTCATGTATTTAACTCTAGAAGTGAAAAACACTCTATTTTTAAAATAGACTATACTAAAAATATGTTTTTATGGTTATGTGTTATATTTGCACAAGGTATCCATATAGCCTCAATGTACATACCTTTTATGCAAAATGTATTGAACATTCAACCAGTTGATCTAAAAACATGGTCTATTCTTTTAGCGATAGCTCTCGTGTTAATGGCAGTTATGGAGATTGAAAAAATAGTGCGTAATAAATTATCAGGTAGTTAATCTCTAAAAAGTTCAAAAAAGTATAATAATTGTAGCTGTTCTAAAGTAGCACATGTTTAGTAGTGTTCCTTCCTGCTGCTTTAGCTTCATATAGTGCTTGATCTGCATTTTTTATAATAAGTTCAGGGCTACATTGTTGCATAGCTTTTGATATTGCTAAGCCAATACTAATTGTTACATAGGTAGATGTTTCAGATCGTTCATGAAGTATATGTAGTTCTTTTAATTTGTCATGTATATTTTGAGCTATTTTTAAAGCACCTTCGAGCTCTGTGTGTGGCATCACTATTGCAAACTCTTCACCTCCGTATCTTGCTATAAAGTCGCCTTTGCGAAGTATAGAAGCTGTAAGCACGTCTGCAACTTGCTTAAGAGTCTCATCTCCTTTTTGATGACCATAGTAATCATTATAGAGTTTAAATGAATCAATGTCGCAAATAATAAGAGCAAGTGGCTTACTAACTCTAGTTAATCTGTTACACTCTTGCTCTAAATAATTATCAAAACTACGACGGTTTTTTAGGTTTGTCAATCCATCCGTAGTTGCAAGTAAATCTAACTTGTTTACCGCAATAGTTAACTCTTTATTTTTTGCATCCAAATCTATTGTGCGTTCTATTACTTTTTCTTCAAGGTTGTCATACATAGACGCATTTTCTATTGAAATAATTATTTGACCGCTGAGGTGTTTGATTAGCTCTAGTCTTTCTTCAGTGAAAACACCTGATAACTTATTATTTTCCAAATATATCACGCCTTTTAATTCTCCCTGAAATATTAAAGGCATACACAATACAGACTTTACTTTTCGACTTATAACACTAGTGTCATTTGAAAAAATAGAATTATTTTGAGCATTATTTAAAACTATTGATTCTTTTGTGTTAATAACATAGTTTACGACAGAGTGGGCAATTGTCTCAGAATTCGTATATGGTGTTTTTTGCATTACTTTGATACTATTTGAATCTATTGAACTTTCTGCTTGGACTGTAAATACGTTTTCATCAAGTAGCAATAATGCTCCATACTCAGCAGCAGCGTTTTCTACTATTATTTGTATTAATGTTTTTAAGAGGTTTGATAATCTTTGCTCTTTTGCAATAGCCTCAGACACTTTCATTAGGCTACTTATATCTAAACTTATGTTGCCCAATATTTCGTTGAAAAAATCACTCTTAGAATTAAGGTTAACTCCCCAATTTTTTAAATTATTCTGAACTTCCTTAGCATAAATATCTGCTGCTTTTAATTGATTCACACTCTCATACATATTCGATATAAGCTTATTTGCTATAGCTTGAATATTTATTTGCTTATAGATTTTAGATACTTCAACAGCTTTTTCATAACACTCAAAGGCTCTGTTTTTTTGCTTATTAATATAAAAATACTCACCTTCTAAAATATTTAATCTAGCTAAAAAATTAGAGGGATTTTCTTTTGCATATCTTCTAAATTTTCTTATAACTTTTTTTATAATATATTTGTGTTTTATACCATCAATAAATGTAGAATTGAAATAAAGCTTTGCCACAATAAGTGCATGATAAAAGTGGTGTTCGGTACTATGAAGCATACCTTTAGAATCACTTATATATTTTTCAGCACTTGTGCAAACTTCTAAAGCTATGTCGTACTTTTCATGTAGGTACAATGTACCCATTTTGTTTATAAAATAGTAGTGTGCAAAATGACGACTACCATATCCTTTTAAGCTATGAATGTACTCTGATTCATCAAAATTTTTATCACTAAAAGATAAGATTGAATTTGTTTCGCCGCTTAAATTGTATATGGCCTGTCTTACACTTGCTATCGCTCCGCTTTGTTCATTGGCACAGATACGTTTTAAAGTTGTTTCAAACTGATCCATCTCTTCTATGATTTTTTGAAATTTCTCACCCCTCATAAACATACTTTGAATAATTCCAGCAGCAGCACATCCACTGTGAAACCAATCTCCTATTTCCAAGCCGTGTTCATACGCCTTATGCCAATTTATTTCGGTATCTAAAGAAGAGTTTTTCCAAGAGTTTGAAAAATAGTTAAAAACAAATTCAACTTCGGCTCGCTGGTATGTATTATTAAATCTATCCAGCATATTTAGAGAAAGCTGTCCATATTCATACCCTAGCTTATGATTGCCCAGTATACCTCCTTGAAAAATAACGCCAAAGACCATGTATCCGACAACCGCTTCTCTAGTGTTTCCATGTTTAAGGCATATTGCTACAAGTTTTACGGAAATTGCTACACAAAGTTCAGGCTTTATCTGATATGCTGCTTTTAGTACAGATGAAAGAAGTCGTATAAGCATTACGATAGACTCGTCGTCTGCTTCTTTGAGTTCAAGCAATTGTGATGGGTTATATGATCTTAGTTTGAACTTTAAGCTTAAAAAATCCATTATGAAAAGTGGCGGAATAAATCCTGATGGTAAATTTACATTAAAAAAGCTAACCGCTGTACGACCTATATTGTAAGCTAAATCAAACTTTGAAATATCTGTGTAAAATTTAATTATAAGTTCGTATATAGCTGCTTTTTCAAGTATAGATGAACTCTCTTTAATAGCTAAATCATAATACTTAATAGCTTCCTTTGGATTATTATTAAGGTGTTCGCAATCAGCACGATTTGTAAATATTTCACTTAGTTGATATGTTGCTAAAAGTTTTGGAATAAACTCCATCGCTTTTTTAATATAAACCAGCGACATATAAAAGTCGCCACTCTTTTTTGATTCCAAGGACGCTTCATAGTTTAAAAGTGTAACGCGTTCCAACATCTTTTCAGTTCTTATTAATCTAAAGGCTTTATTTAAATGGTTTACACAGGAGAAAAGGTTTTCTTTTTCTAGTCTAGAGTTTTTATTAAGTATATATTCACCTATTTTTAAATGAATTGATTCTCTTTGAGATTCACTCAATATTGCATATGCAGCCTGCTGCATTCTGTCATGAGAAAATCTATAATGTCTATCTGTTTCATCACTATTATCTTTGTCTAATAAAATCCACTCTGCTTTAAGCACAAAACTCAAGGACTTTTCAAAGAGAGAACTCTTGTTATAAATATTTTTTAATTCCAGTTCAGAAAAGTTATTTCCAATGCATGAAGCTATAGAGAGAAGCTCTTGAATACTATTGGGCAAAGAGTTAACTCTTTTTTCCAACAAATCAATTACATTATCGCTTATGGGGAGATTATGCAACTTGTTTAAATCACATTGCCACGATAAATTCTTTTCATCAAACCATATGGCATTGTCTTCTTGAAGCAGTTTTATATACTGCATAACAAAAAATGTATTGCCCATAGTTTTTTTAAAAATTATTTCTGATACTTTCATTGCATCGTCTAAGTGCATACGGTCTGACAATAATTGCGTAATGACATCTTGAGACATATTTGAAAGTTTTATCTCTTTTATATTTACCTTATACTCTTTGATATCATCTAACATGATAAACAAAGGATCTTTCTTATCAACTTTATCATCTCTATATGTAATTACAATCAGTATGTTAGTCATATCAATAAGAAGTTTTTTGAGTAATTCTATAGTAGCTAAATCTGCCCAATGAATATCTTCTAAAAAAATACAAATAGGTTTGTCTAGTGATGAAAATAGTTGAATAAAATTTAATAGATAAGTATCAAGCCTTGTCTTGGAATCCACCGCAGATAATAACTCAAGATTGCTTTTAGGCTGTTTTCCCACTAGTAATTCAATTTCAGGGATTATTTGAATTAGCAGACTAATCTCTTTTTCTAGTCTCTCAAGGATTTTTGTTTTATAAAACAAAATAGATGCCTCATCTTCACTCAATATCTGCTTTATTAAATTTTGAAAAGCACCATATAGCACTTCATATGCATTGTGTTGTTTGTATTGGTCATACTTACCATATATTTTGTATTTAAAATTACTGCCGTTGTGTTTAATTACAGAATCAACAAGTGCAGACTTACCTACACCAGATTTTCCGCTAACACTCAGCATATGTGAGGACTTAGTGTCTAAAGATGACATAAACTTTTCTATTTCAGCAATTTCTTTATCAACTCCATAAAGAGTATTTATATTATTGATTGTTGACTTTTTTCCCAGATAATCTATTTCAAATTCTATGATTTTTTTATCATTTTTAAGTGCTTCTAGACATTTGTGAAAATCATATTCCAAAGATGAAAGTCTTGAATATCTCTCATCTGGATTCTTTTTCATCATTTTGTCAATAATATTTGAAACTACAAGCGGTATGTCACTTCTAATTTCACAAATAGCGGGAGCTTGTTTGGCAATTTTATTATGCAATAAGCCTATATTATCCTCAGAAATAAAAGGGTCTTGTCCGCTTAATATATAATAAAAAATTGAGCCTAAAGAGTATATGTCGGTAGTGACACCAACTCTATTACTAAGTATGTTGCTCTGCTCTGGAGCACTGTATTTTTGATGTTTTTTTAAGATAGAATTATCAGTATTTCTAGTAAGTGAAACGTGAGTGCCATCTGGTTTTAATAGTATGGAAGATGGGGATAGATTAGCATGGATAATATTTTTTTCATGTAAAGTTCTGAGTTCTTTTATAAGTTCAATTCCAAGAGGTAGAAAAATATCAATTGTTATTTTAGATTGATCTAAAAATGTAGGCAAATCAATTTTGTTTTTAAGTACTTGTTCTTCTCTTTGCATGCTTTTTAAATCTATTATTTTATATCCTTCTTTTATAATAAGTACTGTTTCTCTTCTATAAGTAGCCGAAAAAAATTTGACTGAATATGCTTAAAGAGAGAATCTGGAATGTCCCCTATAAACTAGAGAGTTATTAACTCAGTAAAAACCTAATTTTTAAAGACTTCAAATTATACCTTTTTTTTAAACTAATCTGTATCTTCCAGCTCACTAACAACCTTATGCATTTTATACAACGAGTCGGGATTTAAAGATATGGAGCTAATTCCAGATTTGACCAAAAATTCTGTTATCTCAGGATAATCAGACGGGGCTTGTCCACATATGCCTATGTATTTGTTTTTTTTATTAGTTGCATCTATAACCATCTTTAGCATTTTTTTGATCGCATCGTTTCTCTCATCAAATATATGTGCTATTTTTGAACTGTTTCTATCTACACCAAGAGTAAGTTGTGTAAGATCGTTTGAACCGATTGAGAAGCCGTCAAAAACTTCTAAGAAATCATCGGCGAGTATCACGTTTGAAGGTATTTCACACATTGCATATATCTCTAAGTTGTTCTCTTTCTGAACCAAGCCTTGTTTGTTCATGATTTTTATAACTTTTTTACCCTCATCAAC